>DASSQB010000065.1:0-2884 GCA_035702725.1 Terriglobales bacterium
GCAGCTGGGACTTCAATTCCTGGGCAATGGCCGGCTTTTCGGAGTAAAGGTTGTGCAGTTCCCCGGGATCGGAGGAAATGTCATAGAGTTCCGGTTTAGGAACGTCAATGAAGTGGTAATTGCCCACCTGGATGCCGCGCAGATCGCTCCAGTCGAAGTGCAGCAAGGGCAGGAAGGACTCGGAATAGAGTTGTGCGGGAGGGGCCGCCGGGCGCGGCTTCCCGAGGATCTCAGGCAACACGCTGGCGCCTTGGGTGTCGGCCGGAGCGGAAACCTTTAGGATGTTGAGCACGGTAGGCAGCAGGTCCACGGTGGTGAAGGGTTCGGGTACCGTCACGGCGTGGCGCTCGCCGGCGGGCAACTTAACCATGAAGGGGATGCGGAGCGTGGCGTCATAAATGAAAAATCCGTGGTTCTTCTCCCCATGCTCGCCCAGAGATTCGCCGTGATCGCCAGTGAGCACGATCAAAGTGCGGCCGTAGAGCTGTTTCTGTTTCAGAAAGCGGAGCAGGCGGCCAACCTGCACGTCCGCAAAGGCGATTTCGCCATCATAGGGACGGCCCTGGTACTCCCGGTCAAAGGGTGACGGCGCCTCATAAGGCGTGTGCGGGTCGTACAAGTGTACCCACAAGAAGAAGGGCTTGTCGTCATTGCCCGAGAGCCACTGCAGAGCCTGGTCTACCACCTGGTTGCCGGGGCGCTTCATCAGGTCGAGGTTGGCATCCTCCAGGCGGTTGAAGTCAAAGTGGTCGTAGTAGAAGTCGAAGCCCTGGTTGAGGCCGAAGCGATGGTCGAGGACGGCCGAACCGAGCACGGCGCCGGTGGCGTAGCCGTGCTGCTTCAGGATGGAAGCCAGAGTGGGCTGCTGCGGATTCAGTTTGTTGCCACTGAAGTCGTGGATGCCGCTATACATGGGATAAGTGCCGGTCATCATCACGGTGTGCGAGGGCAGGGTAATGGGCACCGGGGTGTAGGCATGCTCGAAGCGGGTGCCGGCAGCCGCCAGGGCGTCAATATTAGGTGTTTGTATCTGGCGGTAGCCATAACAGCCCAAATGATCGGGGCGTAGCGTATCAATTGTGATCAGGAGCAGATTGACGGGTGCGGCGGCGCGTGGGCGGGGAGCAGCCGCAGCAACGGCGGCAAAAATCAGACAAAAAGCCGACAAGCGGAAGATGCGGGACACACCTGTAACCGGGCGCAGAATATTGGAAGCATATATCAAAGCCTGAGGGCCCGGCAAAAGGGGAGTAATTTCGGAGACTATGCTTGGGATTGGTTCGTGCCGGATTTGCGCAGATCGGAACGACTGTAGGTATGGATCTGGCCGCATTTGGGGCAGACGACTCGCTGATTGTGATCGGCCATTTGCTGCAGAAAAGCGGAGAAAGTTGTTCCACAATTCTTGCAGAAGACGTCTACTTTCTCTTCCGCTGCGCTCATAGGGTACAAGTATATCGCCTCACAGCCCAACCTTTCCGGCCGCAATTTTCTTGTAAACGAAATTTTACAGCTCACGATGGCAGGAAGTGTGCGACAGCCCTATGCCAGACGCCAGAATACCGATAAAATGAGGTGAAATATTTGTTGCTGCCGCGCGTATTTCTCCCTAGGGCGGCAACAAGGCAGGTCCCTGCATTTTGCGAGCGGAGCCGGCCACAGGTCCTGTACACATCTACGGGGGAATGAGGATGGCAGCACGCACGGGCTCGACAATCCCCGATCTGTCGGCGCTAAGAATTGATGAGGGAGCCCGAAAGCCGCGCAGTGGCCCCAAGTGGCCGCGCTGGGTGGCAGCGGCCATAGGGCTGCTGTTATTGGTTTCAGCCGCGCTGTACGCACTCCGTGGAAAGACTGCGCTGGTGGAAGTGGCGGCGGCGCAGGCGCCCAGCGCCGGCGGGGAAGTCGCGCTTCTAAACGCCAGCGGCTACATCACCCCGCGTCGGCGGGCCACTGTGGCCGCCAAAATTACTGCCCGCGTTACCCAGATGTATGCCGACGAAGGCATGCATGTGAGGGAAGGGCAGGTTCTGGCCTTGCTAGACGACTCCGACTACCGTGTGCGCCTGAACTCCGCCAAAGCCGATCGCGACGCCACCGCTGCCCAGTTGCAGGACCTGCAAGTGCAACTGGCTAATGCCGAAATTGAACTCCATCGCACTCAACAACTCACGAAGCAGGGTGTCAGCAGCCCGGAGGCGCTGGATAACGCGCGCACCACGGCTGAGAGCCTGCGCGCGCGAATTGCCATGACTAAAGAGCAGGTCCAAGCTTCCGACGCGAAGATTCGCGTGGCGCAGCAGGACCTGGACAACTGCACGGTGCGCGCGCCCTTTGCCGGCATTGTGGTTTCCAAGGACGCGCAGGTAGGAGAGATGGTTTCGCCCAATTCCGCCGGCGGCGGCTTCACTCGCACCGGCATTGCCACCATCGTGGACATGAAGTCGCTGGAAGTTGAAGTGGACGTCAATGAGTCCTATATCGCGCGCGTGCGGCCAGGGATGCCGGTTACATCGGTGCTCGACGCGTACCCTAACTGGCAGATTCCTTCCAAGGTGCGGACCATTATTCCCACGGCTGACCGGCAGAAGGCGACGGTCAAGGTCCGCATTGCCTTCGACCAACTCGACCCGCGCATCCTGCCTGACATGGGGGTGAAGGTCACCTTTTTGGGCAACGAGGGGAGGGCGGCCAAATCCGAAGGCGTAAAGGTGCTGGTGCCACAAACTGCGCTGCGTAACGAAAGCGGCAACCAGGTGGTTTATCTCTATAAGGACGGGCACGTGGAACGGCGCGCGGTAGGAGTCGGCGAAACCCGCGGCAGCGATACGGAAATCACGGCCGGCCTCGCCCCCGGCGACCAGGTAGTGGTGAGCGGTTTTGA
>DASSQB010000066.1:0-3874 GCA_035702725.1 Terriglobales bacterium
CGCCCACCAGGAACTGCTTGCCTTGCTGCAGCAACGCGCCGACATCATGAAACGCATCGGCACAGTGAAGCAAACCATCATCGGGTTAGCCAATTTGTTCGGCGATGATGTGCTCGACGACGAACTGCTGACCCTGGTGGACCGCAAGCCCAACGGGCGCCAACCCGGCTTCACACGGGCTTGTCGCACCGTCCTGATTGAATCCAGGACAGCGCTGACCGGGCGCGAGGTGGTAGCCCAGTTGCAAGAGCGATTCGCGGGAGTGCTGGTGAATCACAAGGATCCTCTAGCCTCGGTCACGACAGTTCTGAATCGCCTGGTCGCTTATGGCGAAGCTCGCTCCATGATCAATCAGACTGGCAAGCGCGTGTGGGAGTGGGTGGCGGAACGGCAGGAGCGGGGAACAGGGATGTCGGCAGCATCGCCGGTGTCCTGATTCCGAAAAAGGTTTCCGCTGGCGGCTAATTCCTCGCGTAAAGCTGGACCTGCAGGTTTCCGGCGAAGCTTCGCCGCGCCGCGACAGTGTAGTTTCTTGCCAGAGACTGCTCCACCGCGGCTGTTGTTGGATCCGGTTCGCCGTCCTTGAGCTGGTTGTGCGCCAGCACCAGCCACACCCGCGGATAGCGGGCGGGAATTTCCGCCAGCGTCGCGTTTTTGGCATTGGCCAGGAAATCCAGATAGGACAGCCTTTCTTCCCCAGCGTAAGCGGGAAAAATCACGTGGAGCTCTTGGCGCGCCGACCGCCCGCCCGAATAGTACTCAAACGGCATGCGCGCCTGCGCGGAGTGGAACAGAATGCCATCGCCTTCATGCGCATTCTGCAATACGTACTGAGCGGCGGCGCGCCAGTCTTCTCTGCCCAGATCGAAATCGGCGCGGTAATAGGCCCACGTCCCCCGTACCGAGAGCGCCATCATGGCGACTACCAGAATCCCTGCCACCCAGCGCGGACGAAGCCTGGTCAATCCCGCGGCCGCCAGCAGCACCAGCGGGGCCACGCAGGTGAGCATGTAGCGCGGCAGAAACACCGGACGTATGAACGAAAAAAGCAGCGTAATGCCCACCGGGATAACCAGCCAGGTCAGCAGAAACAGGTAACGCCAGGAAGCGAAGGTCAGGTGCCGGTTACCTCGCCATTCATTTGCCACGATCGCGACGGCGCAGCAGCTCGCGTAGAGCACCAGCAACAGGTCGCCGCCATTGCCGGCCAGGTCGAGCAGGAAGTGGTGTAAGTCTCCCAGACCAGGCCGGTTAATCCAGCTCAGCGGCCCGGTCCCGCGGGAGACAATGAACACCGCCAGGGGCAGGAAAAGCAGCCCGATTGCCTTCAGGCTGAGGCGAAATCCCGCTCTCACGGCCTCTTCGCGGCGCAGAAAGAAAAATGCCGCCCACTGCGCCACCACCACCAGCACGGCAAAAAAATGACTGTAGATAGCGAGCAGACTGCAGGCAATGTAGGCCCTCCAGCGACGATGCGTGGGCTTCTCAATCGCAGCCAGAAAGAACAGGCAGGAGAGGGCACTGAGCAGCACGTACAAACTGTAGCTGCGGGCCTCCTGAGCATAGCGCACCTGCCAGGCGTGGACGCTGAAGAGCGCCGCCGCAAGCAGGCCGGTGTTGGAGCTGAACAGCCGTTTGCCAAGCAGATAGATAGCGGGGATCGCCGCCACCGAAATGATCGCGGAGAGGCTGCGCACAAAGTAGTCACCGCTGCCCAAATGCAGCCAGATGCGAAGCAGGCCATAGTACAGGGCCATGTTGGCTTCCCGCCGCCACAAGATGTGCAGCAGGTTGGCAATGTCGAGCCGGGCCAGCATGACGCTCACGCCTTCGTCGAGCCAGAAACTCTTGCGCGTGAGATAGAGGAAGCGGAGAACAGCGCCGGCAGCCGTGAGGGCGACCAGTAGAATCGTGATAATGCGCGGTGAGAGCTCGCGCCGGTCCTGCAAAACTGTTTCAGGTGGTGAAGCGGCGGCTGACCGCATGTGAGGTCATTCTACGCTCGGCCACAAGAACTTCTTAGCCACAGATTGACACCGATGAACACGGATTTAAAAGCCGTCAAAGGTTCTTAATCCGTGAATATCCGTGTTAATCCGTGGCCCAGAAGTTAGCCGCCGATGTGGACCATGGTGCGCGAGGGAGGCACGAAGTCAGGCTCGCCGATGTGGTGGCGCGCTTCCTTGCGCTGCATGACTCCCAGAATGAACTCACGCAACTGCTCATCGCTGGCGCCGCGGCGCATCACGCCGGCCAGGTCGTGGTCCCAGATGGAAAACAGGCAAGTGCGGATTTTGCCGTCGGAGGTGAGGCGCACGCGGCTGCAGTGCCCGCAGAAGGGATGCGAAACCGGGGCGATAATGCCGATTTCGCCCACACCATCGTCGAAGCGGTAGCGCCGCGCCGTCTCACTGGGGTGTCGCGGAATCTCAACCAGCGGCCGGAAGGCAGCCATGCGTTCCAGAATTTCTTCCAGGCGCACCACGATGTCCGGCGACCAGACGCGGTCTTCTTCCAGCGGCATGAACTCGATGAAGCGGACCACCACGTCTTCGTCGCGGGCGAATTGCCCGAAGGCGGCAATCTGGTCGTCGTTGAAGCCGCGCAGGAGTACGCAGTTGACCTTCACCGGCTTGAGTCCCGCGCGCCCGGCAGCGCGAATACCCGCCAGCACCTCGTGGTAGCCGTTAGGAACCCGCGTGATGCGGGCGAAGGCCTGGGGGTCCACCGCGTCCATGCTGACCGTGACGCGGTTGAGCCCGGCATCTTTCAGCGGCTGTGCCATGCCGGCCAGCAGGTGCCCGTTGGTGGTAATGGCCAGGTCGAGCGGCTCACCGTCATGCGTCCGCAGTCTTGCCAGCTCACGCACGAACTCCACAACGCCCTTCCGCAGCAGTGGCTCGCCGCCGGTGATGCGCACTTTGCGAATGCCCAACTCTGTAAAGATCCGCGTCATGCGCAGGTAATCGGAAAAGGGCAGCTCAGCGTAGAGCGCGCCTTCGTTTCCGGTGCGGCAATAGACACACTTGTAGTTACAGCGGTCGGTGACCGAGATGCGCAGGTCGGTAATCGCGCGGCCGAATTTGTCAGTCAGTTGCATGGAACATTGAATTTTGCGCAGGAATGGAACGAGGCGGGACGACAGTCCGGACATCGTTTCCTTTCCAAGCGCTCCTCACGAAGCACGGGAGGCGCAGGCGTTTCCACCAGCACCCTCGACCCTCTTGTTTTCCAAGGAGGGCCTCGCCACACCTGCCAGGGTATGCCCTCAGGCAGGAGCGGTCGGAAACAACTACAAGATTATAATCCTGCCGAGCAAATTTGGTTGCCTGCTCGATGATTTCACCGCCGAGGCGCCGAGGACTCGGAGAAGGACCCTTGCCGGATTTTCTCGGCGTGCTCCGCGTCTCGGCGGTAAAAAGGTTTGTCTATGGCCGAGTTGAACCGCTGCTGGTGGGCACAAAACCCGCTTTCCATCCGCTACCACGACGAGGAATGGGGTGTCCCTTCACATGACGACCAACATCTGTTCGAAATGATTGTGCTGGAAGGAGCGCAGGCGGGCCTGAGCTGGGACACCATCCTCCGCAAGCGCGAAAACTACCGGAGGGCCTTCAGCAACTTCGCAATTGAGGAGGTCGCTCGCTTCGACAGCAACAAAGTAAAGAGATTGCTGGCCGACGAAGGCATCGTGCGCAACCGGTTGAAAATCGAAGCCGCCATTCAAAACGCTCGCGCGGTGAAGGAGATCCAGAAAGAGTTCGGCAGCTTTGACCGATTCATCTGGCAGTTTGCCCCGCCGACGCGGAACCAGGCGCTCGCCTCAATCAAACAGGTGCCGGCGCGCACCCCGGAGTCCGACCGCCTGAGCAAG
>DASSQB010000067.1:0-5271 GCA_035702725.1 Terriglobales bacterium
GAAAACCATTAACCACGAGGAAATTAACATCCACCACAAAGGTCACGAAGTTACACGAAGGAAATTGAATCTGGGCCTTTGTGATCCTTCGTGCCCTTTGTGGTGAAAAAGGGTTTGGAAGTGCAGCGGATCACGCTGGGCGACATCGAAATCACCCACGTTAGTGACGGCACCTGCTACTTCGACGGCGGCGGCTTCTTTGGCGTAGTGCCGAAGGTGCTGTGGCAGCGACAGCTTCCGGCCGACGAAATGAACCGCATCACCGCTGGCCTGAATTCGCTGCTGGTGCGCGCGGGCAAGCACACCGTCCTGGTCGAGACGGGCGCGGGTAACAAGCTGCCGGAAAAAATGAAGCACATCTACTGCGTGCAGGAGAAGTTGCTGGAGAGCCTGGCCGAAACCGGTGTTCGCCCGGAAGAGATCACCATCGTCATCAACACTCACCTCCACTTCGACCATTGCGGCTGGAACACGGTGCGCCGCAACGGCCAGGTGGAGCCCACATTTCCCAACGCCCGCTACTACGTGCAGGAAGGCGAGTGGCAGCACGCCTGCCGCCGGCTGGAGCGCGACCGCGTCAGCTACATCAGCGACAACTACGACCCGCTGGTACGCACCGGCCAGATGCATTTGCTTCCGGGTGACCAGCAAATCGTGCCCGGCATTTCCGTGAAGGTCTATCCTGGCCACACCCGCCACATGCAGGCGGTGATCATTCGCAGCGGCGGGCAAACCATGTGCTACATCTCCGACCTCATCCCCACCACTGCCCACCTCGCCCCCACCTGGGTACTGGCTTACGACCTGTTTCCCCTCGAGACTATCGAAAGCCGCAAGCAGTTTTATGCCGAGGCCATCCCGGGCAAGTGGCTGGTCGCCTTCACCCACGACCCGGCAGCACCGTGGGCGTATCTGGAAATGCAAGGGAACAAAGTCACAGCCCGCGCTGCATAGAGATCTTTCCCCTCTGCCACCCAATTTTCGGGACTGTCATCTTGAACAACCCCCCCTTCCCCAATGTCATCTTGAGCGGAGCAGGCCGATTCGCCTGCGAATCGGTCTGCGCAGTCGAAAGACCCCTACAAAACTGCAACCAGCACGACTGCCTGAAGGAGTTCTCTGCGTGGCGTCGTTTCTATATACGGGAATATTAAAAATTCCCTTGAGCAGCGCAGGGTATTCCACCCGTTGCAGGGGTGTTTCGGCTCGGGCGTGCGCCCTCGCTCAACATGACAGGAAAAGGAAAAACGGGAGAGGCGAAGCCTGTGTGGGCACGGGGCTTTGCCGAGCCTGCCCTGAGCAGGTGAGCGAAGCGAGCCTTGTTGAATGGGTGCAGGGCGGGGCGAAGCCCCGCCTCCACACAACCCCGCTAATCGACGGAGACGTTGCAGGCAACGTCTCTACCAAGCTGGTTGCTGAAGAATTCATCCACCCGCTGGAGAATTTCCGGCCCGGTGTGCGACTCGTACACCGCCTTGCGCAGGCCGGCGCTGTTGGCCACGCCGTGCGTAAACCAGGAGACAAACTGCTTCATCTTGCCTTCCGCGCCCGGCAGCTCTTCTTCGATCAGCATCTGGAAGTAAGTGCGGATCATCTCGTAACGGTCGGATTCGGTGGGTTCGGTATAGGAGCCGGTGGCCGTGTACTGCGCGATCTGGCGGAAGATCCAGGGATTGGAGGCGGCGGTGCGCCCGATCATCACGGCATCGCAGCCAGTCATGCCCACCATGGCGAGGGCGTCTTCCGGCATGCGAATGTCGCCGTTGCCGATGACGGGAATCTTCACCGCATGCTTGACCGCGGCAATCCACTCCCAGCGCGCCTGCCCGCTGTAGCCCTGCTCGCGGGTGCGGGCGTGCAAAGCAACGCCCGCCAGGCCGTGCTCTTCCGCCAGGCGCGCCAGGTCCACGCACACGATTTCGTCGTCGCTCCAGCCCAGCCGAAACTTCACCGTGAACGGAATCTTCACCGCCGCGCGCACTGCCTCGAAGATGCGGCCGATGGCGGGCAGATCGCGCAGCAGGCCGGAACCACCGTTGCACTTCACCACCTTTTTCGCCGGGCAGCCCAGGTTCAGGTCCACCAGGTCGAAGCCCAGACCCTCTACCATGCGCGCCGCGTCAGCCATTACCTGCGGATCGCTGCCAAAAAGCTGGGCCGAGATGGGGTGCTCGTCCTCGTAGAAGTGCAGGTAGCGGCCGCGCATGCGCTTATCGCGCAGCATGCCGTCGGCCGAGGTGAACTCGGTCATGATCAGGCCACAGCCACCCAGGTTGCGGATGAAGCGCCGGAACACCGTGTCCGTAATGCCGGACATGGGCGCCAGAAGCGTAGCCGGAGCGATGCGCACGCCGCCCAGGGAGACGGAATCAGGAACACGAGCCTCCAGGCCTTCGCGGGCGGGGGCGCCCGCGCCACAAGGACTCGTCGGTGTCTCCCAGTACTTGCGCACGAAGCTATCTTAGCAAGACCTGTGTGGCGACAGCCGCCCCCGGCTGTCGTGAGGGCCCTTCGGCTACGCTCAGGGCAAGCTCGCCCTCACTGCTGCGGGAAGAAAGCCGAGAGCGATGGCCATGGAAAAAGCCTCCGGCAGCCGGAGGCTTTATATCTTTTATGTATTTTTTGTGTATCCTGCTAAGCCGCTGAAAAAGGGCGACTTACTTCTTCCCCGCGGCGGCAGGCACGTTGGCGTACTTGCGGCGGAAGCGCTCGACGCGTCCGGCGGTGTCCAAAAGCTTCTGCTTGCCGGTGAAGAAGGGGTGGCAGGCGGAGCAGATTTCCACGTGGACATCGCCCCGGTGTGTGGACCGGGTTGTGAATGTATTACCGCAGGCGCAATGCACGCGAACTTCGTGATAATCGGGATGGACGGCGGCTTTCATAACTCTCCAGATGCTGTAGGCGAAAAAAAGATTCTACAGGAGGTCTGCAGGAGCGGGCAAATAGGCGGCGCTACCTCTTTTTGAAGTGTTTGGACAGCGCCAAGCCTTGCTGCTGGTAGTTGGAGCCGATATTGACGCCGTAAATCTTGTCGGGGCGGGTCAGCAGGCGCATATAAGTAAGGCGGCCAATGATTTGGCCATCTTCGAGGAGGAAGGGCACGCCGTCGGCGCGCACTTCCAAAACGGCGCGGGTGCCCCTTATGTCATTGCTGCCATAGCCGAAACCGGGATCAAAGAAGCCGGCATAATGCACGCGAAATTCGCCCATGGAAGGATCAAAGGGCACCATTTCAGCGGCGTAATCGGCAGGCACGCGCACCTTTTCGCGCGAGGCGAGGATGTAGAAGTCTCCTGGTTCCAACACTAAACGATTGCCGCTGGGCTGGCGGATGGCGTCCCAGAAGTCCTCCGGCGGGTAGTAGTTCACGTTGGCCAAGTCAATTGCCGGAGCGTTCTTCTTCGCTTTGTAGGCAACGATCTCCGAGCTGTCGGTGGCGCGCAGGTTCACGGAGATGCGCAAGCCATTATCCACCATGGCTTTAATGGGAATGTCTTCCTCGCCGTGGTAGACCAGGGCCTTTTCTTCGTCAAGCACGGTGATGGTGCGGTCGCCGAACGTCGGATTGCCGCGCAGGAAGCGTATCTGATTCAGCTTCATGCCCGCCCGGAGAATGACGGGAAAGGTGCGAGGGACGATTTCGGCGTAAAGCTTGCCCTTGTAGCCGGCAGGCCCACGCTCGAATTCCACGCCATAGTCGGTGATGAGGCGGGTGAAGATGTCCAGGCGCCCGGTGGAGCTCTTGGGATTCGCTTTGACCGAGACGGAGGAGGGCAGGTTCAGCTCCTCCTGCAGCGGAACGATGTAGACGCAGCCCTTTTCCAGAACCGAGGTCTTGGTCAGATCAATGCGCGCCATGCGGATCTGGTTGAGGCTTTCGGCCACAGTGCGGGACGAGCCCGGCAGAAAGCTGGCTTGAACGCGATGCGCCATCTCTCCCAGCCGCAAGTCGAGGCTGGCGGGCTGGATTTGGTCTTCGCTGATCTCCTGACCGGCGAAGACGCGTTTGGCCGCTATCAGCTCGCGAATGTCCTGAGAAGGCAGCACCCCGGTGCGCGATGCGGAAACGTCGCTTTCGGCCAATTCGGGGAAGAGGGCCGGTTCGGGAGCGCCTACATCGCAAGGCATTGTGGCACTAACCTTAGCAGAATTCCCCGGACGGGTCGCTGAGGAACTCCTGTGGAAACTGTGGCTCTTGGCGACAAACGCAAGGTCCCTCGACTCCGCAGAATTGCCTAAAAAGAGGCAATTCTGCTCCGCTCGGGATGACAGAGATGAACTTAATCAGAGCTTCCCTAACGGCCAACAACCGGATTTACCCGACGTCCTCGTTCCAGTTCTCCAGGGTCTTTTTGACCAGAGCCATGAACTGGTCGGCGACGGCGCCATCAATCACGCGGTGGTCGTAGCCCAGAGTCAGGTGCACCAGGGAGCGGATGGCGATGGAGTCGTTGCCCTGCGGGTCGGTGACGACGACCGGCGCCTTGGCGATGCCGCCCACGCCCAGGATAGCCAGGTTGGGCTGGTTGATGATGGGCAAGCCAAAGACGGCGCCGAACGTGCCGGGATTAGTCACGGTGAAGGTTGAGCCCTGGATATCGTCCGGTGACAGGCGCTTGGTGCGGGCGCGCTCGCCCACGTCGCTGATGGCGCGCTGCAGGCCCAGGAAGTTCTTTTCTTCGGCATTCTTGACGACGGGCACAATCAGGCCCCAATCCAGCGCTACAGCGATCCCCATGTTGATGTGCTCGTGGTAGCGGATGCTTTCACCTTCCATCGAGGCGTTGATAATGGGGAACTGCTGCAGGGCGATGATGGCGCCGCGCACAAAGAAGGGCATAAAAGTGAGACGCGCGCCGTGGCGCTGCTCGAAACCAGCCTTGGCGCGGTTGCGCAGGTTCACGATGCGGGTGACGTCCACTTCAAACAGGTTGTGGACGTGAGCGCTGGTACGGCGCGATTCGACCATGCGCTGGGCGATGATCTTGCGCATGTTGGTCATGGCCACCAGCTCGCCGGGCAGGGGTGCGGGCTGGGTGGCGGGCATGGACGGCGCCGCGGCTCCCGGCTGATAAGACGGCTGAGCCTGGGCCGCTGCCGCCGGACGCGCGGGCGCGGCAGCAGGAGCGCCCGCCGGGTGCTGCGCGATAAAGGCTTCAATGTCCTGCTTGGTGATACGCCCGCCGAGGCCGGTGCCGGGCACCTGAGCCAGGTTGACGTTGTGTTCGCGGGCAATGCGCCGGACTAGCGGGGAGGAGCGGATGCGCTCGC
>DASSQB010000068.1:0-3725 GCA_035702725.1 Terriglobales bacterium
GGCGTATTTGGTTCTGGGGCTGGCCAGCTAGTAAGCTAGTCAGCCAGACAGCTACTTAGCTAAGACCATGCAAACCAGCACAAACCAGGCGCGCAGCATTGACCGGGCGCGCTTGAAGGTACTCATGCAGCGGGAGCAGGAACGCTTCGCTGCCGAACATCCGCGCTCGCGCGAACTCCACCAGCGGGCAACGCATTCGCTGCTCAGCGGCGTTCCCATGAACTGGATGGTGAAGTGGGCCGGAGCCTTCCCGGTATTTGTTAAGCAGGCGCATGGTGCGCGCTTCACCGACGTGGATGGCCACGAATATGTGGACCTATGCCTGGGGGATACCGGCGCCATGACCGGCCACTCACCGGAGGCGGCAGTGCACGCCATCATCGAGCAGGCGCGCCGCGGCATCACCTTCATGCTGCCCACCGAAGATGCCATTTGGGTGGGGGAAGAGCTCAAGCGGCGCTTCGGCCTGCCCTATTGGCAATTTTGTCTCACCGCAACCGACGCCAACCGCTTTTCTATTCGGGTGGCACGCGAGGTCACCCAGCGCCGCCTGGTGCTGGTGTTCAACTACTGTTACCACGGGACCGTGGACGAATCGTTTATCACGCTCAAGGATGGCGTGCCCGGGCCCCGGCGCGGAAATATCGGACCTCCGGTGAATCCTGCTGAAACTACTCGCGTAGTCGAGTTCAACGACATTGACGGACTGGAGCAGGCGCTGGCCACCCGGGAGATTGCCTGCGTGCTGGCCGAGCCGGCGTTGACCAATGTGGGCATTGTCCATCCCGAGCCGGGATTTCACGAAGCCATGCGTGAGCTGACACGCAAATACGGCACGCTGCTTATCATCGATGAGACCCACACTATCTGCACCGGCCCGGGCGGCTACACCCGTGCCTATGATTTGGAACCTGATTTCTTCGTGCTGGGCAAGCCCATCGCCAGCGGCTTGCCTTCGGCAACGTATGGCTTCACCGCCGAAGTCGGCGACCGCATCCTGAAGCGTATTCGCCTGGAAGACTGCGACACGGGCGGGATTGGCGGCACGCTGGCGGGCAACGCGCTATCACTCGCCGCCATGCGGGCCACGCTGGAGCGAGTGCTCACCCCGGCCGCTTTCGAGCACATGATTCCCCTGGCCGAGCGCTTCACCAAAGGCGTGGAGCAGGCGATTCATGCCACCGAACTGCCCTGGCATGTCACCCGCCTGGGTTGCCGCGCCGAGTATCTGTTCACCGACAAGCGCCCACGGAATGGAGCGGAGGCAGCCGCCGCCATGGATTTCGAACTGGAGCGCTTCATGCACCTGTACGCGCTGAACCGGGGCATTCTGCTCACGCCCTTCCACAACATGGCGCTGATGTCGCCTGCCACCAGCGCTGAAGATGTGGACCAGCACACGGCTGCGTTCCGGGAAGCCGTGCAAGAACTCACGGCATAGTAGGGCAACGCCTGTGTGGAGGCGGGGCTTTGCCCCGTCCCCCGCACAAATAGCTGGCTATGCTCGAACTCTGCGCCGACTATAAACTCCTTGGCACCAGTGAGATACATGGCATCTGTTTCTTCGGAGCATTTGCGGCTAAAATAGGAGCCGCTAGATCATAGTTAGTACAGGCGCCACCCACGCATGTGGGGGTGCACTGGAGGACGAAATGAGCATCACCCCTATCGGGCAGCCCTGCCCGAAAATTACTGTTGCTTCCCTGCACGACAAAAAACTTCGACACGAACCCATAACCTGCCTTACGGCTTACGACTACCCCAGCGCCCGCCTGGTGGACGAAGCCGGTATTGACGTGATCCTGGTGGGCGATTCTATGGCCCAGGTCATGCTGGGCTACGACAGCACGCTGCCGGTGACGGTGGACGAGATGCTGCACCACACTCGCGCCGTGCGGCGGGCGGTGAAGCACGCGCTGCTCATAGCCGACATGCCCTACGGCTCCTACCATGTGGACGAAAAGGAAACGCTGCGCAATGCTGCCCGCCTGGTGAAAGAAGGCGGCGCCGAGGCGGTGAAGATGGAAGGCGGCGAGAAGCGCGCCGACCTCATTCGCCGCGTCATTGAGGCGGAAATCCCTGTGGCCGGGCACATTGGGCTGACCCCGCAGTCGGTGAACGTGATGGGCGGCTACAAGGTGCAAGGCAAGACGCTGGCAGCCATCGAGCAGCTCATGCGCGACGCGGTGTCGCTCGACAAGGCCGGCGTGGCCTGCCTGTACCTGGAAGGTATTCCGCGGGAAGTTGCGGCCATGATCACCGCCGAGGTGGAGACGCCCACCATCGGCATCGGCGCCGGGCCGGAATGTGATGGCCAGGTGCTGGTGTTCCACGACTTGCTGGGGCTCACCTTCGGACAGCCTGCCAAGTTCGTGCGACGCTATGCCGACCTAGGAGCCGTGATCACGGACGCCGTACACGCCTACCGCGACGACGTGGTGGCCGGGCGGTATCCCTCTGACGGCGAGTCTTATCACCTGCCGCGCGATACCCAGGCAGCATTCGAACCCATCGCCGAGCGGAAGCAGGCGATGCGGAGATAGCCGGCTGGCCTTCTAGCTGGCTGGCTAACTAGCTGCTACGATTTTGGCTTTAAGCCAGACAGCTAGTCAGCCAGTCAGCTTTTTCATGCGCGTCCTCACCACCATTGACGAAATGCATGCCGCCTGCCGCGAGGTGCGGCGGGCGGGGCGGCGCTTGGGCCTCGTCCCCACCATGGGCGCGCTGCACGCCGGGCACCTCTCGCTGGCGCGGGCGGCACGCGCGCAATGCGAAGTGGTCGCGGTTTCCATTTTTGTGAATCCCCTGCAGTTCGGCCCCAAGGAAGACTTCGGCCGCTATCCTCGCGACCTGGAAAAGGACCGTGCGCTGCTGAACCAGGAGCGCGTAGACATTGTGTTCGCGCCCAGTGTCGAGGAGATGTATGAGCGCGACCGCACCACCTGCGTGACAGTGGAGGGCCTGAGCGAGCGGCTGTGCGGGCGCTCACGCCCAGGGCACTTTCGCGGCGTGACCACAGTTGTCGCCAAGCTGTTTCACATCGTCGAGCCGGATGTCGCGTTTTTCGGCCAGAAAGACGCGGCGCAGGCCGCCATTATTCGCAAAATGGTGCGTGACCTGAATTTCGATACTGAGATTGTGGTGGCGCCCACCGTGCGCGAGCCCGATGGCTTGGCCATGAGCTCGCGCAACAGCTATCTCACCCCGGACCAGCGCAAGCAGGCGGCGGTGCTCTACCGCGCGCTGATGCGGGTGCAAACTCTGGCTGATCGCGGCGAGCGCCGCGCCGCTGAATTGATTCGCGCTGGAGAGGGAGTGATCCGCGAGGAGCCGGCGGCGAAGCTCGACTATTTCGAGATCGTTAATCCCGATACACTCGAACCCGTAGCTGATGTCAGTGTCGGCGCCCTGGTCGCCGTGGCGGCGCTGGTCGGCTCCACGCGCCTGATTGACAACCTTCATCTCACCGGCAGCGGCCAGGCGCAGGGCCCGGAGATGAAGAGCTAAGTGCCTCCTCTGCCGCTCAAATATTCTCAGCTGTCATGTTGAGCGAGGGCAAATGCCCGAGTCGAAACACCCCTGCGCTGCCGGGATCGCGGTATTGCTTAAGGGAGTTTCCACCGAGCACCAAACTTGCCGGAGGACTCCCTGGAGCGGCCGTTGCGAGTTTAACGAGCGCTGGGTCCTTCGACTCCGCCGGCTGATTCGCAAGCGAATCAGCCGGC
>DASSQB010000069.1:0-8576 GCA_035702725.1 Terriglobales bacterium
CGTCAGCAGTAGGGGAGTTCATCGCAAAAAGGCATTGTAATCGCAGGAACTCCCGAGCCGGTCGGAAGTCAGGAACCATGGCCTCGCGGGGGCTTACCTCCGGGTGCCGACGAGCTGGAAAAGGGAAACCTTGGATAGACCCTCGAAGCGACATGCGGCCGGACCCGCTGACTCCTGACTACCGGCTACTGAGTCCTGCTCAGCCGCAGCAAACCCCGCATCCAGAGGCTTCCTCTAATGGTGGGTCGTCCTGCCTTCAGCGCCAAACGGCAGGAATCTCAGGAGGAGATGCATGAAGCGAGTACTTACCTTGGCATCCATTTTGCTGCTTGGGGCAGCCGTGGCGGTGGCGCAAGACCAGAACACATCGCCCAGCAATCCCAGCAGCGGGCAGGCAACGCCGCAGACACAGCAGGCGCCTGACCAGAATCCCAATACTCAGGCCGCTCCCACTCAAACGCCTGACCAGACTCAGAATCCCAACACCCAGGCCAGCCCCAACACGGGCGCGCAAACGCCTGACCAGAACTCCACTGCTAATCCCAACAACCCCAACTCGGCCACGGCTCCCAGTTCGCAAGAAGGCGCGAACGCCCAGGGCACACCGACCAATTCCGGGCAAACCACCGTTCAAGGCTGCCTTGCCGGCTCCAACGGCAACTACACACTGACCCAGGACACCACCGGAACCACCTATACCCTGACCGGCGACACCAGCAAGCTGCAGCAGCATGTAGGCCATGAAGTGCAGATCACGGGCACGACCAGCAATTCTTCTGCGTCTGGCACTTCCGGTTCTGCAGCTCCCAGCTCCGGTTCACAAAATCCGGCTTCGTCCAACGGGAATTCGCTGACCGTCAGCTCGGTCCAGCACGTTGCCGATAGCTGCAGCAATAGCTCGAATCCTGGCGCCGCCGGCCCCACCGGCGCGGCGAACCAATCCAACTCGAACACCGCTAATCCGTCCAGCTCGGCCAACGCTGCTCCTCAGGGCGCGACGTCGCAGCCCGGAGCTGCCAATAGCCAGAACGCGACAACTAACCCAACTGATCAATCTGCATCGCAGGGCACGACTTCAGCCACTCCCAGCACCAGCCCCTCTACTGGGACTGATACGGCCAGCCAGTCGGCGAGTTCGTCGAGCGCCAATGCCGGCAACCCTTCCAGCAACCCGAGCTATGCTCAGCCAGCGACCTCCAGCGATCAGAGCAGCGCGGCCAGCAGCAGCTCTAATCCGTCCGGCAGCGCCGCAGAGAACAACGCCGCCACTAGCAATAGCGCTGTGAGCGGAACGGAGAACTCCAGCCAGAGCGCCGCTGCTGCGGGTCAGAACGCCACCGATAACAACGCTGCCGTCAACGGCCAGAATGCCGCCAACGCCGGCCAAACCGGCGCGGACAGTGGTGCAGCCGCGGCCAACGACAACACGCAGACGGCCCAGAACAAGGCCGCCGGCAATTTGCCACAGACGGCGTCTCCGCTGCCCTTGCTCGGACTTCTGGGCTTCGGCTCGCTGGCTGCCGGCCTCATTACCCGCCGCCGCAAGTAGGCTTGGCTGTTCTTGCCACTACTCCTTGTCTAGGCGGGCAGGGAAGGCTGCTTGAACCACAACCTCACGCGGCTCATGTGCGCGCGCTTGTGGCCCAGGCAGCCTTTTCGCTTGCACGGAATGGTAAACTGAACAGCTGGTGCCCTATGGGACTCTCCATCTCCAATGTGCTTCGCCGCGTCTTCCTCGTGGATCTGATTAAGGGACTGTCCGTAACCTTCCGCTATCAGGATCCCAAAGAGATTTACACCGAGCAGTACCCCCTGCAGCGGCCGCAGGTGGCCGAACGCTATCGTGGAGCCCCACGTCTGAACGTCAACCCCGACACGGGCGAGACCATGTGCATTGCCTGCGACCTGTGCGCGCTGGCCTGCCCCGAGCACCTGATTGTGGTTACCAGCGAGCGTAACGCAGCCACACGCCGCAAGGAGCTCACCAATTTCACCTACGACCTCAGCCGCTGCATGTTCTGCGGACTCTGCGAAGACGCCTGCCCTACCGACGCGCTGGAGCTGACTCAGGATTTCGAGCTCGCCAACTATACTCGTGAGGGCGCCATCTGGGACCGCCAGACGCTGGAGAAAGGCCCGCAACCCACGGTCTATAGCCGGTAGTGAGTAGTTCCCAGTACCTGGCACCCAGTTCACAGTGCCGATAACATGTATAACTTTGTTTAAGACTATCCTCCAACTCCTGCTGGCGGCTGCGCTGCTCACCGGCGTTGCGTTGTCACAAACGGGACTGGCCGCATCCCAGCCTCAATCGCAGGCCTCCCCTGCCGCACAGCCCGAAACCCACATCACGCCGCAGCAAGCCCAGGAACTGTTTCGCTCCGTGGACCAGATACTGGCCTTCGCCAGTCAGGATAGCGGCCTGCCCATCCGCCACACCGTCAAGCGCGCCTTGGTCAGCCGCGAGTAGGCCATGAAGTACATCGAGGGCCGGATGGGCAACGACCAGGACGCTCAGCGTTTGCAGCGCTCGGCGCTGGTGCTGAAAAAATTCGGCCTGCTGCCCCGCGACTTCGACCTGCAAACTTTTCTGCTTTCCCTTCTGAACGAGCAGGTGGCCGGGTACTACGACCCCAAGGCCAAGACCGTCAATTTGCTCGACTGGGTTGACGCCGATGTGCAAAAGCCGGTGCTGGCCCACGAACTCACTCACGCTCTTCAGGACCAGGATTCTAACCTCGACCATTGGTTGAAAAATGGCCCGCGCAGTGAAAAGAAAGACTCCGACGTGCGGGACGACGAGGCCGTCGCCGCCCGCCAGGCGGTGAGCGAAGGCCAAGCCATGGTAGTGCTCACGGATTATGAATTGGAGCCTTTGGGCAAGACCATTCTCGACGCGCCAGATATTGTGGCCGCCATGAAGGCTGGAGTCACCTCTGGCTCGCCAATTTTCGAAAGCGCCCCTCTCTATATCAAAGACTCGCTCGCCTTTCCTTATACCTATGGCTTGGATTTTGAGCGCACCCTGCTGCAGAGGAAGGGTAAAGAAGAGGCCTTCGCCGATGTTCTGCAGCATCCTCCGCTGAATACCCGTGAGGTCATGCAGCCGGCGGTTTACCTGGCTGGTGAGCATTTGGCGCCTCTCCACCCGCCCAAGCTGGAAAAGACTCTGGGAAAGGGATGGCAGAAGGTGGATGTGGGCGCCGTAGGCGAGTTCGATATTTCAGTAATGGTTGAACAGTATGCCAGCGAAGACGTGGCTCGGCAGGTATGGCCGCAGTGGCGCGGCGGCTACTACTATGCCGCTCGCCAGAAGGATGCGCCTGCCGATAGTTTGTCCTTGCTCTATCTTTCCCAATGGGCGGTGCCGGAACAAGCCACTAAGTTTGCCGGTATTTACACGCAATCCCTAAAGAAGAAATACAAGCAAGTGGAAGCTGCCGGCGGTTCGCGTCCGGCTTCGCCCCAAGCCTCGGCTGGAGTACGGGTCTCCATCGCCGACGCCACCACTCAGTGGATCACGGAAGACGGCCCGGTTTTTGTCGAGCCCCACGGCAACTTTGTGCTGGTGATGGAAGGCTTCGACGCCGCCACTGCCGCCAAACTGCGTGATGCCGTGCTGCCGCCTGCGACCTCAGCTCAATAGTTAATGATTTTGTGGCGCGGGCGCCCTCGCCCGCGAGTCAGCACCAGCGTCTCGCCGACCGGCACGATTTGGCACTCAGTCCGGCTTTGGCCCATGCCTTCCGAAGGAAGGCGTCATCCCGAGGGCCTTCAGACCCGAGGGATCTCGCGTGCGCTACACCCTTTCTTCGAGCGGTGCGGGTTGCAGGATGGCCGTCTACTCCCCCACCAGAATCCCCCGCGTGGTCTGAATCAAGGGCACATCCTTGCCTTCACAGACAATACGGAACCTCTTGCCTTCAAAGCTGATCACCGCTTCCGTGCCCGCCTCCCAGGCTTCCACGTGCGTGGCCGCAAAGCAAATCTTGACGCCCTTCTTCGGCGTGTGGCCCAGCCAGGCTTCAGGTTCATGAAAATCCAGCGTGTCTTTGTGGACATGTTCTGCGTGCGTATATTCCTTTGTAAGCATGATGACCTCCCCTGCAATCATGTGCGCGCCGAAGGCCGAAAGCTGGCGACCGATGGCGGCTCTTCCATTGCTCCCAACGCTCTCGCCTGGCACCGCGGGCACAGCCAGGCATCTTTGATATCAATCCACTCCACGGCGTGCGAAGCCGCCATGGCACAGCGATAGTCGTGGCAGTGAGTTAACTCCAATGTGTGCCCGATTTCGTGTACCGCTTCCTTCAGCAGCCGCGCCCGCAGCAGGTCCGCATCGGCGGGAAGCCCGTAGAACTCCTGTCGCAGGCGATAACTGGAAACCACAGCGCACGGCCCCCCGATCTGCGCCTCGCCAAACACAAACGTCAAAATGGGGATGTACAGGTCCACCGCTGTCACTCCCAGCACCCGCCAGCTCTCGTTCGTGTTGAAAGCCTGCATGGCGCCCAGAATCTCCGAGGAGTGATACTGCTGCCGCTCCGCATGAAACGCCGCCTCGGGGTCCAGAGCCTGGGGCAGCACCAGAAAGGGAACGCCAAACACTTTCCCCATGGCGGCTCCCAGCTCCTGAAGCAGCTGGCCGCCGGAATTTCCGATCGGCAGCAGGTGCAGAAGCTTCATCGTGTCGCAACCGCGGACCGGCTCCAGCCATAGCGCTTGATTTTGTGGTGCAGTGTCACTCGGTCAATGCCCAGCACTTCGGCGGCCCGGGTCTGGTTCCAGCCGCAGCTTTCCAGCACGCGCAGGATGTGCGCCTTCTCAATTTCCTCCAGCGACTTGGCGGCTGTGCCATTGTGGTTGCGCGGCTTGAGAATGAAGTCGTGCTCCCGCAACTCCGGCTCCTGCGCCACCACCATGGCTCGCTCCACTGCGTTCTCCAGCTCGCGCACATTGCCGGGCCAGTCGTTCTGCTGCAGCGCGTACATTGCTTCCGGGGCCACCCGCGTAATGCGCTTGTTCATGGCCAGCGCGAACTTCTGCACAAAGTGTTCCACCAGCAGCGGAATATCTTCGCTGCGCTCCCGCAGGGGCGGTAGCTCCACACGGAACACATTCAGCCGGTAGAACAGGTCGGGACGAAACTTGCCTTCCTCGATCAGCGTCTCCAGGTTCTTGTTCGTGGCGGCAATGCAGCGGAAGTCCACCTTGATGGGCTGGTTGCTGCCCACGCGCGTGATCTCGCGCTCCTGCAGCACGCGCAGCAGGTCGGTCTGTGTCTTCAGGCTGATATCGCCGATCTCGTCGAGAAACACCGTGCCTCCTTCGGCGATTTCGAATTTGCCCTTTTTGCGATACTGCGCCCCGGTGAAGGCGCCCTTTTCGTGCCCAAACAGCTCGCTTTCGAGCAGGGTTTCGGTCAGGGCGCCGCAATGAATTACCACCAGCGGCTTAAAGCGCCGGGAGCTGGCGGCATGAATCGCCCGTGCCACCAGTTCCTTGCCCGTGCCGCTCTCCCCTGTGATCAGCACGGTGGCATCGGTGGGGCCGACAGTCTCGATAGCGTCCAGTACCCGTTGCATGGCGGGGCTCTTGCCCACCAGGTCCGGCGGGCGCATGACCTCGGCCACAGTCTCCTTCAGAGAGATGTTTTCCTGCTGGGCGCGCCGGTGCGCCAGCGCATTCTTCACCAAATGGGCAATCTCATCCGGATCCAGGGGCTTGGTCACATAGTCATAGGCGCCGTTTTTGAGCGCCGTGACCGCGGTCTCCACGGACGCATAACCGGTCATCATGATCACGATCAGTTGCGGATCCACCTCATGCAGGCGGCGCTGGAGCTCGATGCCGTCGGTGCCCGGCATCTTGATGTCCAGCAGCGCGGCATCCCAGTGCTGTTCCGCCAGGCGCGAAAGGGCTTCGCTGGCGCTCTCCGCCGTGCCTACCTCGTAACCTTCTTCATGAAACCATTTGTTCAGCGAGTCACGCACGCTGAGCTCGTCGTCCACAATCAGCAACTTGCCTTGGCCGTTCATGTTTCTTACCTCGCTTTGCCGGCTGCCGCCAGTTCCGCGCCCACGGGCTCCCTCGCCCCGGTCTGTAACGGCAAATGCACGATAAAAGTTGTTCCTCGCCCCAGTTCCGATTCCGCCTCAATACCGCCCCCATGGCGCTCCACAATGCTGCGGCTGATGGCCAGTCCCAGGCCCACCCCATGTCCCGTTTCTTTGGTCGTTAGAAAAGGCTCGAAAATCTGCGGCAGAATCTCCGGCGCGATGCCGCAGCCATCGTCGCGCACCCGCAATTCCAGTTGCCGGCCATCGGGAGTTGCCGCGGCGCTCAGCCACAAGTTGCCGCCGCGCGGCATGGCGTCAATGGCGTTCATCACCAGCGCCAGCAGCACTTGCTCGATCTGTGCGCCGTCGCAGATCACCAATGGCAGGTCTGGCGAGATATCCAGCTGCCACTGGATGTTGCTCAGTTCTAGCTGGTGTTGCACCAGGCGATAACAACGGTTGACTACCACGCTGATGTCGGTGGCCTGCAGGTTGATGGGCTGGACGCGCGAAAAAGTGAGCAGGTTTTTCACCAAATCCCCGCAGCGCCGGCTTTCCCCCGCGATCAGCTCCAGGCACTGCTCCGCCTCCTCGCGCTTTTCGCGCCCGCCGTCAGGCCGCTCCATCCATTTCCGCAGCAGCTTGGCGTAGGTCAGAATGCTGGAGAGCGGGTTGTTGATTTCGTGCGCCACCACCGCCGCCAGCTTGCCCACCGACGCCATCTTCTCCACCTGCAGCACATGCTCGTGGGCCCGCTTCAATTCGCGTGTCTTCTCTTCTACCCGGTCCTCCAGAGTCCGCGTCCAGGCAGTGAGCTCTTCTTCGTCGCGGCGCAGTTGCAGGCTCATACGGTTGAAGGAGTCTGCCAGTTCCCCCAGTTCGTCGCTCGAGCCTGTTGCAATCTGGTACCCGCGTTCGCCCTCGCTCAGCTTTTGTGTGCCTGCGGTCAGCCGCTTCACCGGTTTCTGCACCACTTGCCAGACAAATAACCAGCTAAGAAAGGCGATTAACAGCACCGCTACCCCCGTGTAGGCCAGCAGGCGGCGCGTGCCCTGCGCCAGGCTGGCATCCGTCGCCGCCAGGCTCAGGTTGGTGTCCAGCACCCCCAGGATTTGCTGGCTGGCGGGATGCGCATGACAGGCGGCATTGGAACAGCTGGGCTGATTTTCAATGGGCGTGATGATGCCCAGCACCCTGTGGCCGTTGGGCTTGTAAATGCGAAACCGGTCGGGGCGGTTCAGCCTGGTGAGCGGCTGCGACTGCGCATGGCAGCCGTAGCAGGCTTCGGCTCCCTTATCAACGTTCCGGTTGACCTCGCTGAGATCCGTGGAGTAGCTGATTTTCCCCTGCTGATCGAAAATGCGCACCCGCACTACTCCGGGCTCGCCCGCGATGGTGGTCATCATGTGATAGAGGCCCTGGCGATCGTTGCGCATCATGCTGTAGGAAGTGCTGCGCTTGATCAGGTCGCTGACCCGCTCCGCTGCCTGCAGCGTGGCAGCCTCCAGGTGCTGCCGGTGCAGGCGGATGGTCACAAAGCCCAGCAGGGCAAAAATCAACACCATCGCCCCCAGCAGCAGCCAGATGAGCTTGGCCCCCAGGCTGTGGCTAAGGCTGCGCCGCCAGGCCGTTCCGCCTTGCTCAGTCGCCCGCATGCTCCGGCACCGCCTCTCCCACCACGTTGCCGCCAACGGCCACCTCCGCCTCTTCCCGAACTGGCAGTAACTCCTCGGCGGGGAAGATGGGCAAATATTTCACCGCCAGGCCGAACAGGGCGAAGCCGGAGCCGATGATGGCGCCGGTAACCGCCACCTCTGTCCAGCGCGGAATGTAGTGCAGCCCGGCGGACGACTCCATTCCCGTAATGCTCACATTCAGCCGGTTGGTGATGAAGCCCAGCACCACCAGCACTGCCGCCAGGTACAGCCCGCCGGCGCTATTGCGCACACGGCGGAACGCCAGCAGAGCCAGCGGCGCCGCCACCGCCAGCACCAGCTCGAGCAGGAACAGCAGAGTTTCATAACGCGCGTACGCGCCTGTAACGAGCTGCTGCACCACCCCCCGGTGCACCAGGTCCTCAACCCGCAGGATCCCGTACACGCAAAGCACTACCAGCAGTACCCTCCCCAGTTCCTGCAAAATGGGCAATTCCAGCTGCCGCCCGAAATGCTTGGCGCTCATGGACGATTCGAAGATGGTCATCGCCAGCCCTACCGCAATCGCGGACAGGAAGAAGAACAGCGGCAGCAGCGGGCTGTACCACAGTTGGTGCAACTTGTTGGGCATGATCAGGTAGAGCGTGCCCAGCGACGATTGGTGCAGCGTGGAAAGAATCACTCCCAGCACCACCAACGGAATCAGCGCCTTGCGAATAATCTTCAGTGGCCGCTCCAGGCGGAAGCGCTCCAGCACGATGGGCGAAAACTCCAGCGCCAGCACGCTGGTGTAGAGCATCACGCACCAGGCCACCTCAAACATCACCGAGTGCGGGTTGCGCATGACCAGCGGATGCCATAT
>DASSQB010000070.1:0-6729 GCA_035702725.1 Terriglobales bacterium
AGGTGACGAACGCGCGTACAACACAATCCACAGGACGAGAATGGTGGTGGCCACCAGCGTCAGAGAATGGTTGCGCCAGCAAGGGCGCCGATGTCGTGCAGTCATAGTGCAACTTAGGATGCAATTGCACATACTCGGGTCACCGCCACACCCGCGGCTGGCCCACTCAAGCGCTTTTCGCTTGAGTGGGAGTCCCTCAGGGGCTGAAGCTCGGACATCCGCTCGCATCGCAAACTGCAGATTCCCTCAGGGGCTAAAGCCCGGGGCTTCCACAATTAGTCGAAGCTGGCGCGGATAAGAATCCAACCGTTTCATCTCCTTTCGTAGACGAAGCCGCCTCTTTGGTACTGGGACTGGGGAGGCGGCTCTTTTCATTCAACTGGAAAAATGCCAGTTCCAGTGTCCCCTTAGGTTGAGCTAAGAAGTCCAAATGCTTCATTCCTCCGACGAAGCCGCCTCTCTGCATTGGAGTGGGGAGGCGGTTTTTTCCTTCCA
Source organism: Terriglobales bacterium (assembly GCA_035702725.1). Lineage (GTDB taxonomy): Bacteria > Acidobacteriota > Terriglobia > Terriglobales > Acidobacteriaceae > JAICWP01. The sequence goes on from DASSQB010000070.1 coordinate 496, forward strand.
CTCGAAACTTACCAGTTCCATTCAAACCAGAAGCGTAGTAAGAGTTATGCGCTTCCACACCAGAAGCGAGACCGCCTTCTCAAGGTTTTTGCAGCGACGATGGGGAGGCGGTCCTTACCCAGCCACTGCGACGTAGCCCGAACCCACCTGTCAAAATTGACAGTACCGTCTGACCTGAGTCGCGGGTAGGGTTTGGTCTCTTCTCTCTTGCGAAGCCGCCTCTCAGACCGGAAAGCGGGAGTCGGCTTTTTCCAATCCTGCTGAAAAACTGCCAGTTCGTTCTGCTCCGCAGTGGGCGGAAGGGTAGTGTGCTTCAACCCTCCCGGTAGAAGCAGAGCCACCTCTTCCAATTGACTCTCCTGTGGTCAGACCGACAGAGGCGGCTTTTTCCATCGCATTCTGGCGTCCTAGCCAGAAAGTAACGGCGCCCCGAATTACCGACTAGCCATTGGCTGGATGTGAGTAGCCATGTGAGTATGCGTCTCGACACGACCCGGGCGAGAAGGCGGGTCCGCTGCGATTCGGGGGAGGATTGCAGCACGGTTCGTTATCTCGCCCACCCTCGTTCCGATGACCGTATTCCAGCTTTGCGCCTTCCGCACTGCAATCCGCTCTTGGCATGTGGCTGCACTTTGCACCAATCTGTGCGCAAGTCTGGTCTTCCGTGGCGCAAGTCTGAGCGCTGTGGCTGAGACGATGCCAATTCTTAGCGTTCTAACATTGACATTACGCATCGCAGTTTGGCTCCAAGACGATTCTGAGTCTTCCAGCCAGTCGTGTTAGCTGGCTTGACCGCCAACGCAGCTAATCATCAGCAGACGCGCAGTCAGCCATTTGCCACTTTGGGATGCAGTGAGTTCGTACAAAAGCTGAACTTCTTCGTACGCTGCTCGGAAGAAGAAGGGAAAGCTAGACGCGAACGGCGGACCATCAGCGGCTTCCATTCTCCACTCCGTGCTCCATCGAATCGCCAACCAGAAAAAGCTCGAAGACGCGTGGCGAAAACAGGGCGGCGGCAAGCAAGCGCGGGCAGTCGGTGAGTCGCTAGACTGAGACACGCCCGCAATTCCCTCATACCTTGCCGGAACTGCCACCCCCTGTAACTTTTGTCATCTGGCTCTTTTTCTTGGGTGGAAATTGGTAGTTTTGCAGTTGCGGCTATTCTCTGGACAATTGTATTAGTAGTCACTACAAGACTAAAGGCGCACTGAGCCGAACTACCACTCAGCAGTAATCGCCAGCGGCGGTAGACTTCAACCTTTCGCCAGAAGTTACCCGGCGCTGACGAGAATTTTAGCCTTGTCGCATCCGATATCTCACCCTAAGGAACAGCACCATGATAGAAAACGCCGTTTCGTCATTGTCTCCGGCAATTCGCATTCTCCTGGTGGATGATTTTGAGCCTTGGCGCCGGTCAGTGCGCTCGATGCTAGAACCGTACCAGCAATTGGCTGTCGTGGATGAGGCTGTGGACGGACTGGCCGCCGTCCAGAGAGCCAAGGAACTCCAACCAGACCTAATCCTACTCGACATCGCTCTTCCCAATCTGAACGGAGTCGAAGCTGCAAAGCGACTGGTCCGCGTTGCTCCCGCTTCGAAAGTTGTATTTTTGTCCCAGAACAGCGATGCCGACGTGGTAGAGGCGGCTTTGAGCAACGGAGCAAAGGGTTACATCTGGAAGGCGGACGCTGGGCGCGAACTTTTCCCTGCCGTGGAAGCGGTTCTGCACGGCGAGGAATATGTCAGCCAACATGTGATGGGCTAGATTCCGACTACGCCATTTACGCAATAGCGCCTAATGGTTCCGTGCCATCAGCAAGCTGGCGCAATTCGGCTTGGGCAATTCTAAAGTCCTCCGTGTAACCGCAATCCAAACACACGAGAAGTTGTGGGAATACCATCACGCTAGGTTTGTCTAAACCCTTCAACCCGGGAAAGTGAATGCAAATCTCGCTTCCAAAATTGCGTTGGTTTTCTGATTGGCACCCTCGGCAGGACACTAGGCCACCTCGCAGTGATAGACACTGAACGAAAAGCCACCCTACTCTGCGGCGAAGCACAGCGCAACCTGTTAATTTTTCAGTGACTTACATACCAGTACTACGAATGTGACGTTTGCCACCTTACATTGGCGTAGGGTTCCGCAAGGCGAGCGGGCTGGCCGGTTCCGAAGCCCAGCGAACTGTCCGTCAGGCAGCGGACGCGCCTGCGGCTTTGGCCAGCTTGCCCTCTAGCTCTTCCACATCATCGAGAGCCTTTTTGACCAGCTCTTCTGTAGTTTCGCGACCGAAGCGCCAACCACACTCTGACACCAAGCCGCGTGTTGCCCGCTTGAGTTGTTCGCCAGCTAATATTTTTAAGCGCTTCTTCTCAAAACTTCCGAGTTGTTCATTGGACGTGCGCAAGGCACGGGCAAGTTCTTCGGAGTTTAGCAAGCGCAGGAATTCGTCCTTGGGCACAGACTTCGAGTGGGATTGCCGATTAGCCATAGTACACATCCCATCAAACAGACTTCATTTAACTTTCTGGGTGCTTTCCTCTCGTGTCAATGCCGCACTTCGGTGCAAAAATGACCTCTCCTTGGTTTGCTTATTGCTCCGCGAGCAGAGTGCAAAGCAGCGCGAGCAGCATTCCTCCAAACACGACGAAAGCAACAATAGGGGCCAGCCACTCCAGGAAGAAGTCAGGTTGTGGTTGGGAATGCAGGTCCTTGGAATTGCGTCGAAGTTCGCTTCCCGTCATAGGAGACCTCCAAGGGAGCGAAGTTGTATTTATTCATTAGAGCAGGCGGGAACGGGGGCTGCAACCAAAAATTTGCTAGGTAATGATTGCCGGGTGCCCCATCCTTGCGCGTTCTTTGCGCAAGGGTGGGATGCCACGCCAGGTTAACTTCACAGCAGCCCCAGATGGTCCGGATACTTGGCCTGCAGCGAACTCACCAGCAGCTCAAAGCGGGGATCGCTGCGCAGGTTCTTCAGGCAGGGGTCTCTGCGGAAGAAGGGCCAGCAGGCAAAGCCGGTATCCACGCTCCGTTCCAGCCACTGAAACGCCAGGTCGCGGCCCCCGATCAAGGAATGAATGCAGGCGATCTGGTAATACGTGTGGTGGGCGTGGCCGAAGGTTCGGGGATACTCGCAGGCCCGGCCCACGCACTCCAGGGCCTGCGCATACTTGCCGGTCAATGCGTTCAGCAGACCCTCCATGCTGAGCAGCAGCGGCTCCTGCGGCAGGTGGCAAATCGCGTCGTCCAGCAAGTCGGCGGCCTGCTCCAGGTCTCCGCACAGCATCGCCGCCTGCGGCGCAAAATAGAGGGCATACTTATTATCCGGAGTTTCCGCCCGCCATCTTTCCACCTCTTCCCGCGCCTGCTCGTACTCGCCGCTCCACATGTAGACCTGGACAATGCTGTGGCTCACTTTCTTTCCCGGCTGGAACGGCCTGCCTCTCTCGTACATGGTGCGGGCATGGTCGAGCAGGCCGATGTGCGCCAGGATGGTTCCCAGCCGGTTGTAAGCGTGGGGCACGTTCTTCTGCAGGGTGAGCGCGCGTTTCAATTCCGCCATGGCTTCCACGTGCTGGAAGTTCCTGGCCGGGCCCCATAGCAGAAAGGCATTGGCCACGTGAGCTTCGGGCAGATTGGGGTCCAGGTCCAGCGCGCGCTGGCAGTGGAACTCCGCCTTGTCCAGCCAGACGTGGCTGGGGTCGAATTCAAAGTGGCGCGTGGCGCTCACCACCGCCAGGATGGCGTGCGCCAGGGCAAAGCCGGGGTCGCGCGTCACCGCATGCGTCAGGTGCTGGATAGCTTCGATCAGCAATTTCGCATCTCCGGAGGAACTGCGCTGGTATCCCTGGATGAATTCCGCGTAGGCCAGCGGATCGCGGCTGTAGCGCGGGCGCGCCTCCGGACCGGGCGGGCGCAGTGGCCGCTTCAGCGCTCGCGCCGTCTGCTGGGCGATTTCATCAATGTGGGCGAAGGCCTGTTTCGCGTCAAAAGAAAACTTGCTGCTGAAGCAGGCGCTCTGCGTGTGGCCATCAAACAATTCCGCGGACAAGCGCGCCTCCGCCTTCGCGATCTGAACTGCGCCCTGCAGCACGAAGCGAATGCCCAGCCGCGAAGCCGTCTCCTGCGCCGTCGCGCCTGCGGGCACATCCGCCACCGTCGAGGCCGGCAGCACGTCCACATCTTCCATGTTTCCCAGGCGAGCCGTGAGCGCGTCCGCAAACGCCAGGCTGAGTCCGTTGTCATGGCCGGCATCGCCTAACACGCGCAGCGGAAGCACCGCCAGCGCCGGCCGCTCCTCTCGCCAGGCGGCATCGTCCCTCACCGCCGGCCGGAAGCCAGCGCCCTCCTCCAGGCTCCTCGTCGGGTAAAGCGGACCAATTACGCGGATGGGCCCGGTGAACCGGTAGCCTTTGCCGAACACGGTCTCGAGGAAACGCGGCTTGCTAATATCGTCACCCAGGGCGCGACGGATTTTCCGCACCAGGTTGTTAATGTTTCGTTCTGCGTCAATGAGGGACGCTGCTGGCCAGAGCCTGGACTCGATGTCTTTGCGGGAAACTAACTGCTCACGCCGGCCCACTAGAAAGATGAGCAGCTCCATGCTCTTTTTCTCAAGTTTTACCGGGTGGCCGCCGCGGCGCAATTCGTAGCGCCCCAGGTCAAGCTCCACGTTTTGTGGCTTCCTACTGCCCATTTCGCCTGCTCAAAAGAAGATAAGTCCATCATTTACAGCGGGCTACAAAGATACACGAAAAATACATAAAAGTTATCTCGGGCTTATTGCATGGTCGTCTGAATGGGCCCATATTACTTCTACCTAAAGGAGAAATCTTCATGAAGCGTAACTTGTGCTTGGGGTTGGTTTTAGCGATGTTGGCGGGAATCTGGTGGATGGGGCACTCCCACAGTGTGCTGGCAGCGCCCATGCCCAAGAACGCATTCACACCGGATGCGGTGCAATACGGTGCGGTGCCCCCGTTCATCCCCCCGGGCGCTCAACTCGCGGTGCTGGAAGGCAACCCTATGGCTTCCAGCGGCGACTACACCGTGCGCCTGAAGATGCCCGACGGATACCGCATTGCGCCTCATTGGCATCCCAAGCGCGAGAACGTTACCGTGGTGGAAGGAACTCTCAAGGTGGGCATGGGAGATCGCTTCGACGAAAGCAGCATGGCCAGTTTCCCCACGGGCAGCTTCGCCTACCTGGATCCGGATATGCACCACTACGTGCAGGCCAGCGGTGAAGTCGTGGTCCAGATCCATGGCATGGCGCCGGTGCAGTTCAACTACGTGAATCCCAAGGACGACCCCAGCCGGAAGTAACCGGCTACACCACATCACGATCAAGCCGCCCGAGAACGGGCGGCTTTTCTTTGCCAGGCCGTACAATGGCTCGCGCATATGGAAAACGATCGTTCCCAAACGCCTCCGGGCATGACGCGGCGCGAGTTTGTGCGCCAGGCCGGGAAGGTTTCCACCGTGGTGGCCGCGGGAGTTATTCTTGGCGACGTGAGCAGCACAGCCAAACAGCAGGCCACGCCGAGTTCCGACGTGGTGATGATGAACGCCGGCGAGCTTTCCCAAGCCATCCGCGCCCGCCGGGTTTCCTGCCAGGAGGTGATGACAGCCTACCTGGGGCACATCGAGGCGCTGAATCCCAAGGTGAATGCCATTGTTTCGCTGCAACCACGCGAGGCGCTGCTGAAGCAGGCGGCCGAGCGCGATGCCGAACTGGCGCGCGGCCAATACCGGGGATGGATGCACGGCTTTCCGCACGCGGTGAAAGACCTGGCCGCCACGCGCGGCATTCGCACCACCTGGGGCTCGCCGCTGCTGGATACGGTGCCCGACTACGATTCCATTTTTGTGGAGCGGCTGCGCCGGGCCGGGGTCATCATCATCGGCAAGACCAATGCTCCTGAGTTTGGGCTGGGCTCGCAGACCTACAATTCCGTGTTCGGAACAACTCTTAACGCCTACGACCAGTCCAAGTGCGCCGGGGGGAGCAGCGGGGGCGCCGCCGTCTCGCTGGCGCTACGCATGCTGCCGGTAGCCGATGGCAGCGACATGATGGGCTCGCTGCGCAATCCCGCCGCCTTTAACAACGTGATTGGCTTCCGCACCTCCTTTGGCCGCGTGCCCTCGGTTGGCGAAGAGCTGTTTCTGGAACAACTGAGCGTGAACGGGCCACTGGGGCGTACCGTGACTGATGTCGCCATGCTGCTTTCCGT
>DASSQB010000071.1:0-2186 GCA_035702725.1 Terriglobales bacterium
ATCGCAGCCCTCTAAGTAGGGATCCTTCGACTGCGGTTGATCTTTGCGCCAACGGCGCGCAAAGATCAATCCTCGCTTGATTGCATAACGACGTTGGCTCGCAGGTGCGAGTAGATTGGTTTGCGAAGAAACAGACCAAGGCTCGAGAAGGAGCCAACGTCATGCTGATTATAGGGTGTGATTTTCATCCGGGGTTTCAGCAAGTCGCGATCTTTGACAACCAGACGGGAGAGATCGAGCAACGGCGGTTGCGGCATCGGGAAGAGGCGGAGCAGTTTTATGGCGGGCTGGTGGCCGGCGCCTGGGTAGGGATGGAAGCGTGCGGGCAGTATCCGTGGTTCGAGCGGCTGCTGCAGGCCTGCGGGCATCAGTTGTGGCTGGGGGATGCGGGAGCGATCCGGGCCTCGGTGGTACGCCGGCAGAAGACGGACCGGCGGGACGCGGAGCACATGCTGGATTTGTTGCGGCAAGGGCGGTTTCCGCGGATCTGGGTACCCAGCCTGGAGGAGCGGGATGTGCGGCAGTTGCTGGTGCATCGGCATAAGCAGGTGCAAGCGCGCACCCGGGTGAAGAACCAGTTGCAGGCCATGGCGCTCAGCCAAGGGATGCAGAAGAAGTGGAAGTTGTGGAGTCAGGCGGGACGGGCGGAGTTGAAGAAGCTGGAGTTGCTGCCGTATGCGGGCCAGCGCCGGGAGCAACTGCTGGCGAGTTTGGATGAGTTAGAGGCCGAGGTGGCGCAGCTGAACCGGCAAGTAGACGAGGAAGTGGCGAAGCGGGCGGCGGCGGTGCGGTTGATGACGCATCCGGGGGTGGGTCCGGTGACGGCGTTGGCCATGGTGCTGACGCTGGGGCCGGCGGAGCGGTTCGCCAGCGGCAAGCAGGTGGCCAGCTATTTCGGGCTGATCCCCAGCGAACACTCCAGCGGGGGCGGACAGCGGCTGGGGCACATCAGCAAGCAGGGCAATTCGTTTCTGCGCTTTCTGCTGGTGGAGGCGGGGCAGAGTGCGGCGCGCCAGGATCCGGAGTTGGGCCGCTGCTATCGCCGGCTTTCGCTGCGCAAGCATCGCGGGCTGGCCAAAGTGGCGGTGGCGCGGAAGCTGGCGGTGCGATTGTATCTGATGTTGCGCGAAGACTGGACGTACGCGCAATTGCAGAAGGCCGTGGTGCAGGCGAGCCCGAGTCATTCTGTGGTCACAGGTTGAATCGAGCGCTTGAGTGGGCAGCCTGCCTCCCTATAGGGATAGGGAGTTTGCAGCCGGAATCATGGGAGCACGAACCGAAGAGATGGGTAGCGCGACCTTCGGGCCGCTGCCGGATTTGAGAACACGAGCCTTGGTCGGCAAAGTCAAAAACGTTCCCCGAGAGCGAAGTGGCGCGAGGCTTCGCGTCCACGCCCTCGTGTCGCCCGAATCTACTTGACAGCGTCCACCGTCGTTAGAGACAGAATGACACACTGATTTTGATCAGAGATTCTTCAGGCATGCTGGGGGCGATGGCTGGTGAGGACGCCGCCGCTTCACCGGCGTGGCGAGGGCAGTGGTCATACTGTTGTTCGCCTCCCGTTGGGTTCTCACGAACAGTCCGTAGGGCGGGTTTCTGCTCGCGGTACAATAACGCGCTCTCTTGCAAATGAATGGGACGGCGTTCTGCGGACAGGTGCCGGGGATCGTGCGCCCTCTTTGCGAAGGAGCGCACTCTATCACCCTGGACCCGACATGAAATGTCTTCTCTTGGTAGTACTGTTTCTGGCGGTCGCGATGGCGGCCGCGGCGCAAGAGCAACCCAAAACCGCGACCAGCGGCGGACCGCTCTTCTTTCCTAAGAATTGGATCTGGGGTTGGGCCCAATTCGATCTGGCGCCGCCCCACAATGAGGTCGACCCCAACCTGTGCGCCTCGAACGCTGGCAACTTTGGTGGCAAGGATGCGCCCTGCAACGCGTTCGCCCGCTACATGATGGGCGGATACGTGGAGTTTCGCCCATTTGCTCGCACGCCCTTGCGTAGATTGCTATTCTTCGGGGCTCCCAATTTTCTGTTTGGAAAGAACGTGCCACATACGCTCTACACGTGGTCGTGGCAGGGCATCGGGTGGGAGCGTTCCTGGGGTGCGGGCATCGAAATCGGGAAGGGCTTTGAAATGCGGGTCACCCAGCATTTCCTCTTCCAGCGGTTCGGCGTGCGGGAC
>DASSQB010000072.1:0-7532 GCA_035702725.1 Terriglobales bacterium
CAACTCTCTAGCCAGGCTTCTATACCTGTTTAATCGGGATTGGGCAGGCGCGGACAGGGAATTCAAACGCGCCCTGGAGCTTAACCACAATTATGCTCCCGCCCACCACTGGTACTCCATGTACCTTGCCGCGCAAGGCCGCCAAGAACCAGCGCTCGCCGAAGCGGAGAAGGCATACGAGTTGGATCCGCTGTCACCTGTTGTGGGCGCCTATCTGGCAAAGGTCCTGCAGGAAGCGGGCCAGGACGATAAGGCAATCGAGCAGGCTAAGAAGACGCTGGATCTGGCGCCTGATTCTGGGGTGACGCACGCGGTGCTGGGCATCGCCTATCAGGATAAACGGATGTACCCAGAGGCGATTGCTGAATACAAGCAAGCGTTGCAGTTCGGAGGACTGCCGGGGGAAGTACGCGGGCTTCTCGGATATGCTTATGCCACCTTGGGTAACCGGAACGAAGCGGAAAAGATGATTGTTGAATTAAAAGCCCTCTGGCCGTCTCATTCTCATGCGGCTCTCGACTTGGCCGTGGTATTTTCCGGCCTGGGGGACAAGGAAAATGCCCTGTATTGGCTGGAGAAGGCTCAGGAGGCGCATGTGAGTGACCTGATCTTGATTGGCCGTGATTCGCGTTTTGCGGCGTTAAGAGCTGATCCGCGTTTTCAGGCATTGGTTCAGCGGGTGGGAGCACCCACATGAGAATTGCCTTGCTTGCGGAAGTGTATCTGGCCGAGTGCAGCAGAACCACCACTGTTCCGCTTCCCAATCGGGCCAAATCTTACCTGCTGCGTCCGCCGCGGAACTGGATGATCTTTCTGCGGTCGCGTTTGGAGGGCCGGCCCTCGGGCGCCGGGTTAAACGCCATGCCCGCGCGGCGCTCCGCCGCTACCTTGGCCCGCAACTCACGGCTGGCCTCTGTTTCCCGGTAGAGGGTTTGAGCCACCGAGGCGGGGCCCCGCACCTCGCTCAGCAGCAGGACTTCCACCTCAAAATCGCCACCCTCGGTTTTTATTTGCAGGAGCTCGCCGATGTGAACGTCACGCGCCGGCTTCACCGCCTGGTTGTGAGCTTGAATCCTGCCCAGTTCACAGGCGCGAGCGGCCAGGCTTCGCGTCTTGAAAAATCGCGCCGCCCACAGCCATTTATCCGTGCGCACGCCGGCCATGCGCTATCTTAATAGCTCAGCCAGCAGCGGCTTTGCAACCACCTGCCGTCGTGTATGCCTGAACTGCCCGACATTACCGCCTACATTCGTGCTCTCGACCCACGGATCGTGGGGCAGCCGCTCCAGCACATACGCCTGGCCAGCCCCTTTCTGCTGCGCACTGCAGAACCCCCGCTGGCGGATGCGGAGGGCCGCGCAGTGCGCGAACTGCGGCGAATCGGGAAAAGAATTGCCCTTGGCCTCGAAGGCGATCTCTGGCTGGTGCTTCACCTGATGATTGCCGGCCGTCTGCACTGGCGGTCGGCGGGAGCCAAGCTTGCCGGGCGCCAGAGCCTGGCGGCTTTCGATTTTCCCAATGGCTCACTCGTGCTTACCGAGGCCGGAACGAAACATCGCGCCTCACTGCACGTCGTCAGCGGGGAAGAGGGTCTGAAGGTGGTGGATCCTGGCGGCATTGAAGTCCTTAGCAGCACCCCGGAATCCTTTCGCGAGGCGATGACTGCGGAGAATCGCACCCTGAAGCGAGCCCTTACCGACCCTCGTATCCTCAGCGGCATCGGCAATGCATACTCGGATGAGATTCTGCACGCTTCCCAATTGTCTCCCATTGCACTCACCCAAAAACTTAAGCCCGATGAATGGAAGCGGCTGTTCGCCGCGACGCAGGACACTCTCAGGCTCTGGATTAACCGCCTGGGCACGGAAGCAGGCGCCAGCTTTCCCGAAAAGGTAACCGCATTCCGCGAGGGCATGGCAGTTCATGGGCGTTATGGCAAGCCCTGTCCCAGATGTGGCGCAAACATTCAGCGCATCCGCTACGCCGATAATGAAACCAACTATTGTGCCCGCTGCCAGACCGGAGGAAAGGTCCTCGCCGACCGAAGTCTGTCGCGGCTGCTGGGAGCGGACTGGCCTCGTACCCTGGACGAGTTGGAAGCGCTCAAGCGGCGATGACGATGAAAAAAACTCGAGCGAAGAGCCGCGGTCGGGCAGGGAAGCACAAAAGGCAGATCCGCTTCCCGCGCGAGATCGCCATTCTCTATGAAGACGACGCTGTAGTGGCGCTCAACAAGCCCGCAGGGCTGGCGGCGGTGCCGGTAAAAGGTTCGAATGCGCCCTCCGCATGGTCGTTGCTGGCGGCGGAGCTGAGACGAAAGAAGCAGCGGGCCTTTGTGGTCCACCGCATTGATCGTTTCACTTCCGGGATTCTGTTGTTTGCAAAAACCGAACCCGACCGGGATCGTCTGGTCCGGCAATTTCTCAGCCACACTCCAGTAAGGCAATATTTGGCCGTTGTTCGCGGCCATCTCTCCGCCCAGGAAGGGGTCCTGGTTCATTACTTTCGGCGAAATGGAATGTTTCAGAAGCTCTCAGCCGCGACACACCCGGAGGCGGCGCGTGCCGAACTTCACTATGTGGTGGAGCGCCGCCTTCGCGCCGCGTCGCTCGTGCGAGTGACGCTGGTCACCGGACTGCAGAACCAGATCCGCGTGCAGTTCTCGGCCATCGGCCACCCGGTGGTGGGCGACCGCAAGTATCACCCGGAAGAGGCGGCGGAGCGGCGAATCGCTCGCGTCGCGCTGCATGCAAGCCATCTCGAATTTATCCATCCGCGCTCAGGAGAGAGACTTAGCATCAACTGCGAACCTCCTGCAGACTTTCAGGAGCTTGTGCGTGCCCTCTCAACTCCACCAGATCAGAGTCGGTAGTACGTTAGCAAAGGTCCACGTAAAGGCCCGTTCCGTGAACATTCTTGTCGGACCCAACGTTTCGCCGGAATCCCGGACGGCCACCAGTTGACACTGGCCAGCATCCAAGAATCAGGCGGCAACTTCCAACAGGTGGATGAAAACGTGCCGGTTCGTTGCTGGTGTACAAATTCGATGGTACCGAGAGCGGTGCGCGCCGTCGGCCGATACAGCCTGGGGTTGATCCTGATTATCTTGCCGGGACGCGCCTACTGCCAATCGGCAGCGGCACTGCCGTCCGCTCCCAGCACAGCTGCACAAACGCAGCCGAACCCGCCCGAAGATCAGAAGGAAAAACAACAGCATAGCCCGACGGCGACAACCGGCTCGCCGGGCCACATCTTCTGGGTAGTTCCTGCCTTTAAAGTGGATTATCAGCACAGCTTCAGGCCGCTGACGACGAAAGAAAAATTCCAGGAATGGGCGCAAGGGGCCTACGATCCCCTGGGGTTGGGCACGGGAGCGTTCGAGGCGGCGACCCTGGAACATTCCTCCTCTGATGGGTTCTGCGGCTATGGCCCGGGGTGGGGCGGCTACGGAAAGTGTTTCGGCTCGCTGGAACTGGATGCCGACCTCTCCAGCTTCATCGGCGATTTTGCGCTGACCTCGCTGCTGCACCAGGATCCGCGCTACTTCCGGCTGGGCCAAGGCTCCTTCGGCCGGCGGCTGTGGTACTCGGTTTCGCGCGTCTTCGTCACCTACAACGACTCAGGCCACACGGTTTTCTACAGCTCCGCGCTTTCTGGAACCGCCATCGCCGCTGGCCTTTCAAACCTCTACTACCCCCAGCAGGACCGGGGAGTGGGTCATACCATGTCACGGGTGGCACTTGATTTGGGCAACACCGCGCTCTACAACGCTGCGGCCGAATTCTGGCCCGATATTCATCGCAAGTTGCGTCGCATATTCTGAACGTGCCTTCTTTTCCTTGAACTCTATCCCGCCTCGGTGAAGTCCCTGCTTGCTTCGGCCGTCCAACCAAAATATTCCGGTATCTTTTTTGCCTCCCAACGCTCAGGCGTCCGGGTTTCCCTAAGTTCCGGGCATGGCACATAAAACTTTCAGGAGTAAAACACTATGAAAATGCCTAAGCCCGAAAAACAGCGTCCTCCCGGCGCGCTGCTGGCCAACTTCGGAACCTTCCTCACCGAAGTAACGCCTTAAATGAGCGCTGGGCCTGCGCAGGACAACCATCCTCGGCGCGGGCCCGGCGTGATCCTCCAACTGGTGCCGCCCTTCCAAACCGGTGCTGTTATAGAACGCGCTTAGGCCGGTCCGCAGCGCGGATCCGCCCCCCCAGAGAACGCTCTTACGCGATGCCCATCTTCTTCTGCATGGCTTCCAGGGTTACGCCTTTGGTTTCCGGGTAGAGGAGCAACACCACGAAGAATTCCAGCACCATCATGACCGAGAAAAACACGAAAGGATAGGCGCCGGAGCGAGCCGCCACCATGGGGAACACCAGCGAGATAACCCCGTTCATGAACCAGTGGGAGAAACTGCCCAGGCTCTGCCCCTTGGCACGCACCGTGTTGGGAAAGACTTCAGCCAGATAGACCCAAATGACTGCGCCCTGGGAGAAGGCGAAGAAGGCGATGTAACCGACGAGCAGCCAGACCAGCTTGTCTTCATGCTGGCCAGTGAAGAAGATGGCCGAAACACCCGCCAGGCAAAACGCCGTGCCCACGGCGCCGACCAGGAGCAATGTCTTGCGGCCCAGCTTGTCAATGACCGACATGGCAATGACGGTGAAAATCAGGTTGGTGAAACCCACCGCCACCGCCTGCAGGCTGGCCGAGGCCTGGCTGAAGCCGGCGTGGGCAAAAATGTCGTTCAGATAATAAAGAATGGCATTGATGCCAGAAAGCTGGTTAAACATGCCGATGGTGACGGCCAGGAAGATGGGCAATTTGAACTTGCGCGAGAACAACGGCTCCTGCGTCTGGCGTTGCTCGAGGTGCACAGATTCAATGATCTCCTGCAGGTCCTGTTCGTAATTTTCGTCGCCCAGGGTGCGCAGAACCGCGCGCGCCTCCTCTACCCGGCCTTTTTTAACCAACCATCGCGGGCTGCGGGGTATGCCGAACAGCAACACGAAGAAAACGATGGCGGGAATAGCGGCTACGCCGAACATCCAGCGCCAGTCCGCAACCCCGAACCGCGCCAGGCCGATCAGGTAGTTGGAAAAATACGCCAGGAGAATGCCGAATACGACGCAAAATTGGAACAGGGCAACCAGGCGCCCGCGCAGCCGTGCGGGCGCGATTTCCGCAATGTACATGGGGCCGAGCACAGAGGAGCCGCCAATGCCCAGGCCGCCGATAAAGCGGAACCCGACCAGCGCATCCCAATTCCAGGCAAAGGCGCAGCCTACCGCGGAAACGACGTAGAGCACGCCCAGGATGCGCAGGCTATCGCGGCGGCCGTAGCGCTCGCCGGGGAAGCCGGCCAGCATGGCGCCAAAAATCGTTCCCACCAGTGCGCTGAACACGGTCACGCCCAGCAGCTTGGGGTCGAGCTGATAGACCCGGGTAAGCGCCGACGTGGTGCCGGAGATAACGGCGGTATCGAAGCCAAACAGCAGCCCGCCTAAGGCGCCCACAATGGTGCCTTTTATCAGCGCGGCGTTGAGCTTTCCCCCGCTTGCCGGCTGTGCGGAGGACGCGGCAGCGCTCTGCCCTGGATTCTGCATGCCGCGAGATTAGCAGATTTCAGGGCCGCGCCAAGCTTTTCCCTCGGCGCCTGACTCACTTCTTCGATTGCGGCGAAACGTGGTAGGAGGGGCGGTTGTAAGTCCCGGTAATGCTCACCGGCAGCACCTCGCCGCGATGGTTGCTCTTCAAAAACGGCCCCAGGGCCTTCAGCAGAAACGACTTGATGCCCGAAGTAGCGTTGGCCAGGCTGTTATCCATGTGGAGCAGGCCGTGCAGATTGATGCGTTGGTTGATCAGATTGTACCTGCCCTGCATTTGCGCCCGCGCTCCTGGCACGGTGAAGCTCAGGTGAGTAAAGGTGGCCACTCCACCGCTCAGAGCTACCTGACCGCGCAGGTCGGAGAGCACCCGCTCCGGGTCCTCCTTCTCGCCGCTGGCGCGGCGGCTGAGGTCAGTAAGCGATTGTTCGGTAGTGGGGCTGGTGAAACGCGCGCTCCCGATGCCGAACTCGCCTTCGAGTTTCACTTTGCGAACAAAGTCCTCTCGCCCCGGTGGAATGGTGATGTGGGCGCGAAAGCTGGTAAGTCCCATCAGGGGGGAGCGCGAGTTTTTGACGAATAGCAGCAGCACATCTTCGATGCGTCCATCGCGAACCAGAAGGTCCAGCGATGCGGTCTTACCTTGCCTCGGTTGCGCCGGCGCGATTCGTCCCTGGGCGGCAACGGTGGTATGGCCCAGCAGCGCCGCTGCATCCTCGAGAGTAACGTCGCCATTGGTAGCGTCCACCAGCGCCTCGAACTGGCCGCTCAGATGAAATTTGTGGCCGCTCCTGGCCGCCTCGAAATCGGGAGTGTCGGTTGTTCCCTGCACTCGTAAGTGCTGAAAGGTGCCGCGAAAAGTCCCCTCCGAAGAGAGCGTGCCGGCAATTCCCCGAAATACGCTCAGGTCAGCATGGCGGAAGGTGTAGCGGCCCGACACCCCCGTCGAAGCCGCGCTCCCTGTTTTCCAGGGCCCGAAGTTGCCCTCCGCGCTGACCACACCCGGGGGGGTGGGATTTTTGAAGATCGTCTGGAAGGGGAGCGCGCGCTCGCCGCCCAGCCCGCGCAGACGGAACTGGCGCAGCAGAAAGCGCGTGGGCTGCCCGCCCGCATTCCTCGGCTCGATATCCAACACCGTGCCGTCCGCCACCAGTTGATCAATTACCGTGCCACTCTGGTTGTGGCCTCCCAGGGACAGGCCGGCGCCCAAAGCCGGCAGCACGATGTGCGTTCCATCCGCCCGAACCACAGTCACGTGCCTGGTGAACAGTCCGAAGAAGCTGCCGCGGATAGTGAGGGTTTGAATGCTCATCAGCGCATGCGACCCTTGCTGAAAGGTGACCTGCCTGGCGACGCAGCCGGGGTGAGGGAAGTACTCCTCCTTGAAGTTGCCAATCTGCACGCTTGTAGCGGTGGCCTGTTGCAGGCGCTCAATGACCCGTGCCTGGGTGAACGGCCACTTCACGGCAAGCAGCACGGCGGCAGCCGCCAGTATTGCGGCCAGCACCATGAGGGGGATTAAAAACCATTTCTTCCGGCCAGATTTGTGGGTGGCAGGAAAGTCGTCGAGGCGAAGCTGGCGGCTGGACATGAAAAAAGCTCAAGCGGATTAGATGCTGATTCTGCAAACGGGTGGAGCGAGGGTGTGCTCCAAGCTAAGGGTTTTGTGGCGTCCCCACGGGACTCACGTTTTTATGGTGCTCCTTACCCAGGACTTCCGTCCTGGGCTTTACTATGACGGCCCTAACAGCCAGCACGCTCCGTTGAGCGCGCCAAGCAGTTGTGCCACACGCCTTAAGCGGCGCCACGATGCTCAGCTGCTTCCGCGACCGCCTGGGAGTAGAGCTCGGCATATTTCCCCACCATCAGCTCCAGGGAAAAATTCTCTTCTACGTAGCGGCGCAGGGCCGCGGGATCGAAATTCAATTG
>DASSQB010000073.1:0-7641 GCA_035702725.1 Terriglobales bacterium
ATCTCTCACAGGTTCTCCACCGTGCGCATGGCCGACCGCATTGTGGTCCTGGAAAACGGCAGGATTGCCGAAGAAGGCAGTCACGACGAGCTGGCGAGCTTAGGCGGCCGCTACGCCGAGATGTTCGAAATGCAGGCCGCCAGTTACCGCTAGGACCCTTTATCATGCCCCGTAATACCGAGCTGGAGATTATTTGCGCCGAGGCCGAACGCTGGCCGGAACACTGGCCGGAAACGGCGGCCGACCTCTCCGCCTTGCGAGCCGAAGCCGCGCGACTCGCGGCAGAACTCACTTCCCGGCCCGCGGCAAGCTGCCGCCGGTTTTTCGCGCAGCGCTGCCGGGCCCTGAAGAAGAGCTTGAAGCCGCTGTGGAGCGCGCTGGACACGCCTCTGCCCAAAGAGCGCATTTCTGACGATTTTCGCTGGATGCACGACAACGCCCGTCTGCTCTACAGCACGCTGCAGGACGTGAGCGACGCAGCTCGGTCGCTCAAACCTTTGCCGCAAGCCCGCCGGCGCAATGGCGAGACCTTCCCCCGCGTGGTAGCGGTTGCGGAGGGCTTTCTGGCGGCCGCTGAGAACCGCTTCGATGAGCGTTCGTTGGCGGCTTACGTGGATGCCTTCCAGGAAACCACCGCGCTGGACCTGGAAGAACTCTCCATCCTGGCCTTCTGCCTGAAGCTCATCCTGCTGGAAAGGATTGCTGAGCGCGCGCCGCGCGTGTTGCAGGACCGTCAGGCCGCCTGCGGTGTCGGCGAGTGCGTGCACAGCCTGCACGATGTAGGGCAGATTACCTGGAAAGAACTGGTGGAGCCGCTGATCCTGTTCGATCGCGTGCTGCGGGAAGATCCGCAGCAAGCTTACAGCCGGATGGATTACGACAGCCGCGATGTGTATCGCAAAGCATTGGCCAAAATTGCCCGCTTCAGCCGGCATACGGAGATGGATGTCGCCATCGAGGCTTTATCCCTGGCGCGCGATGCCTGGCATCGGCACCACAGCGATCCGCGCATAGCAGCCCGCCGTTCCCACGTGGGCTACTACCTGGTGGGACGTGGCAGCAGCCTGCTGAAAGAGCGCGTTAATTTCCGCCCGAATGCTGTGGAAACGGCGCGGGCGTTTTTGCGCCGCCATCCTGATGCCTGCTACCTCGGCGGCATACAAGTGATTACGCTGGCCATCATGCTGGCCGTCCTGCTGGGTGTAATTGGCCCGATGGGCTCGCCCGCACTAGTACTGCTGGCCATGCTGGCGCTGTTCCTGCCCAGCTCGCAAGCCGCGGTCGAGGTGATGAATTATCTTGTCACCGCGCTGCTTCCGGCACAGATTCTACCCAAGCTGGATTTCTCCGAGGGCGGAATACCGGACGACTGCGTCACGCTGGTGGCTGTTCCTGCGCTGCTGCTCAACGAGCGCCAGGTGCGCAAGCTGGTGGAGGACCTGGAAATTCGCTACCTGGGTAACCGCGATTCCAACCTGCACTTCGCTTTGCTGACCGATTTGCGGGATTCGACGGAGGAAGCTCCGGAGGATGATCCGCTGGTCAGGCTCTGCGCCGGCCTGATCGCCAAGCTGAACGAGAAGTACTCCGGGCAGAGCACCGGCTCCTTCCTTCTGCTGCATCGTCACCGCGTTTACGACGAGCGCGAAGGCGTGTGGATGGGCTGGGAGCGCAAGCGCGGCAAGCTGCAGGACCTGAACAAGCTATTGCGCGGTCAATATGACAGCTTCCCGGTAAAGACGGGCAACACCACCATTCTTCCCCAAGTGCGTTTTGTTATCACCCTCGATGCGGATACGGAACTGCCGCGGGGCACGGCGCAGCGCATGGTGGGAGCGCTGGCCCATCCTCTGAACCGCGCCATCGTGGACAACCGGCGCAACGTCGTAGTTTCTGGTTACGGCATTCTGCAGCCGCGCGTGGGCGTGAGCGTGCACAGCGCCGCCCGCTCCCGCCTGGCCAACATTTACTCCGGCCAGACCGGGCTCGACATTTACACCCACGCCGTTTCCGACGTTTATCAGGACCTGTACGGCGAGGCCATCTTCGCCGGTAAAGGCATCTACGAAGTGGATACGCTGCACCAGGTGCTGGACGGCCGCTTCCCCTGCAACTCGCTCCTGAGTCACGACCTGATTGAGGGCGCTTATGCGCGTGCCGGCCTGGCCAGCGACATCGAACTGATTGACGATTATCCTTCGCACTACAGCGCTTATAACCGGCGCAAGCATCGCTGGCTGCGCGGCGACTGGCAGGTGGCGGAATGGCTCTTCTCGCGTGTGCCGGACCAGAGCGGCGCCCGCGTGTTCAATCCCATTTCCGTGATCTCCCGCTGGAAGATTCTGGATAATCTCCGCCGCAGCCTGGTGGAACCGGCAACCTTCCTGCTTCTGCTGCTGGGCTGGCTGGTGCTGCCCGGGCGCGCGGTGCACTGGACGATTGCCGCCATTGCTATCCTGTTCTTCCCAGCCTGGCTGGAGTGCGCGCTCAACCTGACGCGCGCGCTGAAGAACCAGCGGATGGAGCCGGCGCGCAACGCGCTTTCTGGCTTCGTTACGCAGAACGTAAGTCTGTTCCTGAACCTTACTTTCCTGGCGCACCAGACGCTGCTTTCACTGGACGCGATTATTCGCGCGCTGGTGCGGCGCATGGTCACGGGCAAGCGCCTGCTGGACTGGGAAACTGCCGCCGAAGCTGAACTGGGTGGGCATCGCCGCACGCCAGTGGATATTTACCTCGATTGGACTTCCGCCCTGGCCTTAGCCGTGGCCGTGGGAGTCACTTCCGTGCATCCTCGCGCCCTGCTCGCGGCATTTCCGATTCTGGCGTTGTGGGCGTCCAGCAAGCAACTATCGAAGTGGCTGAATCGGCCGCCACGGACCTGCCGTTGCCAGGTCACGCCGCAGGATCAATTGCTGCTGCGTCGCACTGCGCTGCGCACCTGGCGCTATTTCGCCGAGTTCAGCAATGAGGAACACAACTGGCTGGTTCCGGACAACGTTCAGGAGACTCCCGCGGCGGTGGCCGCGCGCATTTCGCCGACCAACCTGGGATTCCTGCTCAACGCGCGTCAGGTGGCGTGCGAGTTCGGCTACATCACCGTGCCCGAGTTTGCGCTGCTCACTAAGCGCACGCTGCAAACCGTGCGCAAGCTTCCCCGCTACCGCGGCCACCTGTTGAACTGGTACGACACGCGCACGCTGGTGCCGCTGCCGCCCCTGTTTGTCTCCTGCGTGGACAGCGGCAACCTGATGGCTTCCTACTGGACACTGCAACAGGGCTGCCTGGAGCGGCTGCACCGTCCCGTGCTGGAGCGCAATTTGGCGCAAGGATTCCTTGATCACCTGCTGGTCCTGGGCGACGCTGGTGGGGTGCCACGCCGCATAGCCACGGGACTCGCTTCCGTGGCCCATGAAGAAGACTGGCTGGAGCGCATGCTGGCGCTTCCGGAAACCATCTTCGACCACCTGCCGCAGACGGCGCACAGCGAAAGCTCATCGGACTCGCAGTGGTTTGCCCGCGAGCTTGGGCGCCGCCTGAAGAACCTGAAAGAAACGGCGCGCTTCTACGCTCCCTGGATGCTGCCCGAGTTCGCCTGCTTGCGCAGCGACCCGGCGCTGGAGCTGTCTGGAAAACAGGTGGTGCTGGAGCGCACTCCCCAGTTCATCGAGCAACTGGTGGAGCGCCTGCGCCTGGCCATGGAGGATGAAAACGTGGCGCCGGAGCGCAAGGCCCTTTACCAGGCGCTGCTGGCGGTGCTACCGGATGCGCGGTCCCACGCGCTGCAACTGATTCGCGAGCTGGAAAACCTGGCGAACCAGGCCGGCCGCCTGGCGGAGGAAATGGATTTTCGCCTGCTGCTTAACAAACGCCGCAAGCTGCTTTCCGTGGGCTTCGACGTGGAATTGCAGCAGCTCCACTCCGCCTGCTACGACCTGCTGGCTACCGAGGCCCGTGTTGCCGTGTTCGCCGCCATCGCCAAAGAAGATATCGCCCAGGAAGCGTGGTTCCTGCTGGGCCGGGCGCACACGCTGGCGTACGGCCGCCCGGTGCTGATCTCGTGGACGGGAACCATGTTTGAGTACCTCATGCCCGGGCTGTGGATGCGCACCTATCCCAACACCCTGCTGGAACGTTCGCGGGTGGCGTCAGTGCGCTCGCAGCAGGACTATGCCGCGCGCCGGCGTATTCCCTGGGGCATTTCCGAATCGGCTTACTTCCAGACGGACGAGGCGGGCAATTACCAGTACCACGCCTTCGGCTTGCCGCGGCTGGCCTTGCACAAGGATGAACTCGAGGCGCTGGTGATTTCGCCCTATTCGACGGTGCTGGCTCTGAGCGTGGATCCCTGCGGCGCGCTGAAGAACCTGCACAACATGGCCGAGCAGGGCTGGCTGGGAGGTTACGGTTTCTACGAAGCCGCCGACTATACGCCCTCCGTCCAGCATCGCCGCCGCCACGCCCATGAGGTTGTGCGCTGCTGGATGGCGCATCACCAGGGCATGAGCTTTCTGGCTATCGCCAACTTCCTTCATGCCGGAGTCGTGCGGCGCTGGTTCCACAACAATCCTTACGTGCAGGCCACCGAGTTGCTGCTGAATGAAAAACCGGTAGCCCATGTAAAGAAGCACGCCGAGTACCGCTCCGCCGCTGCTTAATCCTTCCCTGAGGGCGGGCGCCTGCTAGGGGCGCCCGCCTCGCTTTTTCGCCCCGCAAACAAAATTCCGCTAACAGTAAACAGAAGTCTTGTTCGGCGCATCGTGACGGATGTAGGGCAGGTTGGTTCGGGGGTAAAATAAAGAGTGACGGAGGGCTGCCCTTTTCATCTTCTGCGTAAAGGGCGGTCACGGTACCAGCCCCTTTAACCTGCAAACATTTGTTTCGGCGTACCCACGGTGTGTTTAACCAACCAGGAGGAAAACTCATGGCCACCGCTCCCAAGTTCCGCATTGATGTTGCCATCCACGATCTGCTCATGAACGGCGGTCCCCAGGCGCCGAGAACGCCTCAGCCCAGAGGATTGACACTGCCCGAGCCGGTGTTTCCGCAGCATCCCGAGCTGCTTCATCAGGAAGGCCCGGAGACACCGCCGGAAAAGCGCGAATGGAGTCGCCAGCAGATCTATCGCAAGATGCGCGGATGGCTGTTTCCTTACATCCGCTCGCGCGTGCTGCCCGGGGAATTTCACCCCATAACGTCATATCTGTTTGTCGAGTACAAGTGCAATCTGGATTGCTGGTACTGCTGGGCCTTTGACAATCGCGTGAAAGGGATGACCGAGGACGTGGCCCGGCGCTCCATTGATTGGCTGCACGACCACGGGTGCCGGGTGCTGGCGCTAATGGGGGGCGAGCCGTTGCTGCGCCCGCAATTCGCGCACAAGGTGGTTTACTACGCCGCCAAGAAGGGCTTTTGGGTGTACATCGGCACCAATGGCCGCCTGTTACGGCCGGACGTAGCGGATCGGCTGGGCGATGCCGGCGTGGCCGTGTTGAATTTCGCGCTCGACGCCTGGGACCTCAAGCCGGGGCTGCCTAAGGCGGTGGTGCCGGCGAAGACGAACCTGGAGCATGTGCTGCGCAAACAGCATGTCTACGGCTACATGGTTTTCTTCAATCTGAACATCTGCCGCAACAACCTGGAGGACGTGCGCCAGATCACGGAATTCGCCCGCGCTAGCCGCATCGCCACCGATTACCACATCAACGAAACACCCATGCTGGAGCAGGATGAGCATTTCAAGCACCTGGAGGAGAATCCCACTTACATTCGCCCGCAGGACTGGCGCGAAGTGGATGAGCTGATTGACTGGCTGATCGAAAAGAATCGCGCGGGCTACCAGATGGTGAATTCGGTGCAGCGCCTGCGGGAAATGAAGGCCTTCATGCGCATGGCGTCAGGCGCAAGCCTGAAAGAGCTGGGCTGGTATGGCGACGGCAGCAGCGGCAACGGCGAGGTCAGCAAGCTGCTGGCTTCCATGGACGGCGTTGTACAGGAACCGAGCGGCGAGGTTCACTTCGACGAGTGGAACTGCCGCGCCGGGCAGAACAACGTCATCATCCGCACCGATGGCACGGTGGCTCCCTGCTTCCCCATGTACGCCGCTAGCTACGACTGGGGCAATATTGATGCGCCCAAGTTTGATTCCGGCGAGCTGCGCGAGATGAAGAAGACCTGCCAGCGGCACTGCTTCTCCACGCTGAACCACAACCTGGCGTACTGCTACAACGACGCGCGGGTGCTGAAGTGGCTGTGGAAGCAGGCGCGCAACGGTTTCGGGACTGGCGCCCGGAGCTTCGAAGACTAGATCGGGCGTGTCCGGTCCTACACGCCGGCGAGGCAAAACTGACCTGTAAGGGGCGGCGGGGTAGCCGCGCCTCCTAGACTGCTTCCGCTGCTTTCTTCCAAACGCAATGGCCACCAAGGGGTTGCAAGGTGGACCCTTTGGCCATGCCCTCTTGGCATCTCAGTTGCTACCACTGAGGCGGGCGGCCCATGATTTAAAATGGGAGTGGTGAGCTGGTGTGAGCACTCCCCCGGTGCTGGCCCATCGGGCGGGCCAGCGACTGCGGCTCTGGATAACGCCAACGTGCCCGCCATCGTCTTAATTTGCAGGTTCTTCGCCCATCTCCGTGAGCATTACGATCAGGATTCCGAGAGGTAGCAGTTCCGGGGTTGGCAGATTCTTACCCCAGGATGCCGTGCTCCGCGCCGGCCTCGCCATATTTCTGTTCATGGCCGTGGCGGTGGCCGGAGTATTTACCTTCTACTGGGTAAAGTACGCCCGCATCGTGGACCGGCGGCTGAGCGGCCCCATTTTCGACAACACGGCCAAGATCTATGGCACCCCGGAAGTGGTCCGGGTAGGCGAGCGCATCAGCACGGGCGAAATTGCCACCGAATTGCAGCGCGCCGGCTACAGTGAGGAGGGCGCCAAGGCTGTTTCCCGGGTCGGCACCTACCGCCTGGAGCGCGGCGGCATCGCTATCGAGCCCGGGCCGGAGTCGTATCACGGCCCCGGCGAGGCGGAAGTTCGCCTGCAAGAGAGCAGGATTTCCAACATCATGGCCGGCGGCAACCAGGTGGGCGGCTACGAACTGGAGCCGCAGCTGGTCACGGCGCTTTACACCCAGCAGCGCTCCAAGCAGCAGGTAGTTAAGTATCAGGACATCCCCAAGGTTATGCGCGAGGCGGTGCTCTCCATTGAGGACCGCCGCTTCTTCCAGCATGGCGGCGTCAACTACTTCCGGCTGCTGGAAGCCGCGCTGGTGGACTTGCGCGAAGGCCGCCATGAGCAGGGTGGCTCCACCATCACCATGCAGGTGGCGCGCATGTTCTTCCTGAACCCGCAGAAGACGTTCCACCGCAAGCTCATTGAAATGCTGATCTCCATCGAACTGGAGAACCGTTTCAGCAAGGAGCAGATTTTCGAATTTTATGCCAACCAAGTGGACCTGGGGCAGCGCGGGTCATTCGCGATTCATGGATTTGGCGAAGCTTCCCACGCCTTCTTCCACCAGGATTTGCAGGCCATAACCCTGCCCGAGGCAGCACTGCTTGCCGGCCTGATTCAGCGTCCCAGCTATCTTTCTCCCTATCGCCACCCGGAGCGCGCGCTGGACCGCCGCAACCTGGTGCTGG
>DASSQB010000074.1:0-17145 GCA_035702725.1 Terriglobales bacterium
GTGCTGGTGCGCACGCTGGCTTTCAGCATTGCCGCCAGCGCCCTGCTGGCGCTTCTGCCGGTAATTGCACGGCCATTTGGCTCCATCGGCTTCGGCTTGCTGCTCGGCTGCTTTGGCCTGGGCGCGCTGGCGGGCGCCGCGGTGCTGCCGCGCTGGCGCAGCCAGATGTCAATGGACGCGGTAGTGGCCATGGCCACCGTGGTATTTGCCCTCGCTACTGTGGCCGCCGGACGCGTACACTCCTTCGGTCTGCTGGCGGCGGTCCTCTTCCTTGGCGGCGTGGGCTGGATCGCGATTCTGGCCAGCCTGAATGTGACCGCGCAGACCATGTCGCCCTCATGGGTGCTGGCGCGCTCGCTCTCCATGTATGTGCTGGTGCTGCAGGGCGGGCTGGCCGGCGGCAGCGCGCTGTTCGGGGCGCTGGCTGATAGCCAGGGCGTGCCCAACGCGTTGCTTTTTTCCGCTGCCGGCCTGCTGGCCGGACTTGTTACCATGCGCTGGCATCGCCTGCGCGCCCGGGAAGCTGACCTGGTGCGCTACGCTGACACCGGCATCACGCATGGGTAAATTGTGTGGGGGCGGGGCTTTGCCCCGCCCTGCACGGGGCAAAGCCCCGTGCCCACACAGGCACAGTCCGGCACAATTTTTGCTTCAATCCACAGTCTCATTCTGCTTGGAGGAGAGGGTATGAAAACAAAATTCGGTGTGATGTCGTTGTTGCTGTTGTTGTGTTGTTCAGTGATGGCGGTGGCGCAGGCAAAACCACAGGCGAAGTCCGCCGCGGAACACCCTACCGTGTCCCAGCAGATGGACTTTCTGCTTTCGGGAGTGGAAAAGGAGTTCGTCAGCGCCGCCGACGCCATGCCAGAAGACAAATATAACTTCGCCCCCACCAGCGGCGAATTCAAGGGCGTACGCACTTTTGCCCAGCAGGTGAAGCATGTGGCGGCGGTCAATTACATGATCTTCTCCGATATGCTGGGAGAAAAAATGCCGGCAATCGGCGGCGAGAACGGCCCCGATTCCATGACCTCGAAAGCCGACATCATGAAGTTCCTGCGCGATTCTTTTGCCATGGGGCACCGGGCTTACGCGGCCATCACTCCACAGAACGAAGTGGCACCCATTAAGAATCCCTTTGGAGGCAAACAACCGTCTACGCGAATTGGTCTGGCTGCCCTTACCGTCGGTCACTGCTTCGACCACTACGGGCAAATGGTGGAGTACCTGCGCACAAATGGCATCGTTCCCCCGGCCAGCCGTCCCCAGCAAAGGTAAGTGTCAGTTGCCTGCCAGGCGCTTTTTGGCATGATCCGGGAACTCGGGGCGGCAGCTCTGCAAGGGCAACCAAAGTTGCAACCCTGCCGCTCAGAGTTCCCGTTAGTTTTCAATGGCTTACGCAAAATAATGCAAAAACCGTGCCACTAAACCCCGATTTACCCCTTTTCGTGCAATTCGGTTGGGGATTTGACCTCCTTCCTCCTAGCATCATGGTGCCTCTATCCGTGTGATTTCGGGGGAATTGAGCAACTCTTTGAGCTCTCCCGAGAGGCACGGGAGGCAACACACAAATTTGCGCCAGGGTGTGCCTGTGGGGCGGACAACGTGGCCCGGTTAAGCGGGTTTCACACCTGGTGGGAGCAAAAACACAATGCACAAGCCGGTTAAGTACCTGGAGAAGGCTCTTAGCATCACCGCTAACGGGGCATGGTTCGTCTTTGAGAGGCTGAACCGCATTCACCCGAACCCCTCGTTCACCCCGAAGTGGTCCGACAAGCCGCTCCTCAAGTCCTACGAAAAATCCAAGCCGCCGCTGGGCTGGCCTCGGCAGACCGATTCGCTCTGCCCCAAGTGCGTGCCGGAAATCCGCCAGCAGATCCTGGATGGCAAGCTGCCCCACGAGATCCTGCTCAACCAGAAGGT
Organism: Terriglobales bacterium; assembly: GCA_035702725.1. Lineage (GTDB taxonomy): Bacteria > Acidobacteriota > Terriglobia > Terriglobales > Acidobacteriaceae > JAICWP01. The sequence continues at coordinate 1,924 of DASSQB010000074.1, forward strand.
GGGCGAAATCAAGGCGCAGATTATCGAGCGCGACGGCAAAATCCTGATGGTGAAGGATTGCCCCAAGCACGGCCACTTTGAAGACGTGATGTCCATTGACGTGGACTTCTACCGCCACCTGGAGCAGACCTTCCCCGGGCGCGACATCCGCTCGCACAACGACGAGCACCTGCACCACCACGGCACCAGCACGGTGAAGTATGGCCGCGGCGCCGTGCTGACCATTGACCTGACCAACCGCTGCAACATGATGTGCGACCCCTGCTTCATGGACGCGAACCAGGTGGGGTTCGTGCACGAGCTGACCTGGGAAGAGATCAAGACCCTGCTCGACAACGCCATCTCCATCAAGCCCAAGCGGCAGATGTCGGTGCAGTTCTCCGGCGGCGAGCCTACGCTCTCGCCTTACTTCCTGGATGCCGTGTCCTATGCCCGCAAGGTGGGCTACAACAGCGTGCAGGCGGCCACCAACGGCATTGAGTTCGCCAAGAGCAAGGAATTCTGCCGCCAGGCGGCGGATGCAGGCCTGCGCTACGCCTACCTGCAGTTTGACGGCATCGGCAACGCGGCCAACTCGCACCGCAAGGTTGGCAACCTGTTCGACGTGAAGCTGAAGGCCATTGAGAACCTGCACGAAGCGGGCGTGGAACTGGTGCCCGTCACTACCATCGTGAACGGCATCAACAACGAGCAGGTGGGCCGCATTGTGCAGTTCGCCCTGGACAATCCCAGGATGATGTCCTTCTGCTCCTTCCAGCCGGTTTCTTTCACGGGCCGCGACGAGGCCATCACTGATGAACGGCGGCAGGCGCAGCGCTACACGCTGTCGCACCTGGCGCACGACGTCAAGAAGCAGACCGGTTTGGGCGAGCCGGCACGCGACTGGTTCCCGCTGTCTTTCGTCAGCACCTTCTCCGACTGGGCCGACCTGGTGCACGGACCGGATGCCGCCTGGGGACAGGTCAGCTGCGGCTGCCATCCCAACTGCGGTGTCGGCATGGCGATTCTGATAGACAAGCACACCAAGGATGCGGCGCCCGTTACCGCCTTCCTGAATGCCGATCGCCTGGCCAAGGACGTGGCCAAGATCAACGACGCCGCCCGCGGCAAGTTCCTCTCCTCCCTGGGCATGGCGTTGTCGGTGATGCGCAACTACGATCCCTTTAAGACCACACCCCATTTCACCTTGTACGCCATGCTGAAGAAGTTCGATAAGAGCTTCGGCGTGAGCAAGAAGGCGCAAAGCGGCGGCTACGGCAAGGTCACCGGTGACCGCACCCTGGAAGACATCCAGAAGCGGCGCCAGGACCGCTGGAACATTCTGTTCATCGCCGGCATGTGGTTCCAGGACCTCTACAACTACGACTTCCGGCGCACCGAGCAGTGCATCATCCCCTACGCCACGCAGGAGGGCGAGATCTCCTTCTGCGCCTACAACACCGGCATCGGGTGGCGCAACATCGTGGAGAAGATGCACATGACGGCCACGCTCACCAAGTGGTACGACGAGCACGGACGCCATGAGATCTTCGCCGGCGGCAAGAAGGTCAGTCTGAGTGACGTAGAGCTCAAGGCGCTGACGCTGAAAGACGAAATCGTCACTACCGAAGAGCAGAAGGACCTGGATGCGCTGGGCATCGCCAAGAATGCGCGCGAGGAGAAGATCCGGGCGCGCAATCAGAAGATCAAGAACGATGCTGCCCACGACGAGAAGATGGCCCGGCTGTATCGCGAGGTCATCCTGAAGGAGGGGCCGGCCGCCAGCAAAGACGGCTTTATCCCCCTGGATGCGCTGCAAGCCAAGGCCACCAAGAAGAGCGAGCAGGTCGCCGAGGAAGTGCTGGGCGACTAAGAGCTGTAGCAAAGGAAGTTGGGGCCGCCGGTTCGCTGCCGGCGGCCTTTTTCATGCCGCGTGTGGTGGCGGGGCTGAGCCCCGTCCCTACACACTCCATTTGCATCCCTGAGGCCTGAGCAGGATAATGAGGCGCCCGCCGTACGACATTGATTACAATAAGGGTTTAGCCTGATTGAGTCTGAAACTCTGAGGAGACCTGTTTTGCAGGAGTTAAGGCAAAAGGGAGGTCCGGCCACGCCCGTTTTCTGGCGCGTGGAAGGCAGCCTGCTCAACCTGAGCACGGTGCGCCCAGTGGCCTTCTTCGCCTGGAATGCGCAGAGCTTCGCTGAGCGCTGGATCCGCCGCGGCGCTGTGTTTGTGCAGGCGTTGCTGCGGCCCCTGCTCTACGCCGCCAACCGGGTGTTTGCCACCCGCGTGGGGAACGCCGTGCTCCGCGACATCAGCCGCGACCGGCTGGATCTGCTGGGCGAGGAGTATTTCCAATACCACATGCAGCCAAAGCTGAAGCCTGCTGGCGTGCAGGCGCTGCGGGAGGCGCGGGCCAGCGGGCAGCGAGTTGTGCTGGTCAGTCAGGGGCTGGACCACATCATGCGTCCGCTGGCGCGCTACCTGGGGGTGGAGGAGCTGATCTGCAACCGGCTGGAATTCCGCGATGGCTATGCCACCGGCCGGCTGCTGGAGCCGGTGATTCGCCCGCGGGGTGCTTTGGCCTTATTTACAGGTGGCAGCCATGATGGCCGCCGCGACCTGCAACAACTGAGCCGGGAGCTCAAGTGCCCGCCGCCAGCGCTGCTGGCAGCGGTTATACCGACCCGGCGGGAGGTCAAAGCGGCCGAGCGGCCCCTTGTGCGGTTCAATGCAGTGAGCGCGCCGGAGCGCCTCTCCGTGCGCCAGGCGCTGGGCGGCAAGCAGCTCATGCTGATTGGCGTTACCGGATTTATCGGCAAGGTGTGGCTGGCGCACATCCTGGAGGATTTACCGGAAATCGGCCGCATTTATCTCCTGGTACGCAGCCAGAAATCAACCTCCGGGGCGCAGCGGTTCAAAAAGCTGGTGGAGGAATCGCCGGTCTTTGAACGGCTGCAGGAGAGATTGGCAGCGCAATTTCCCGACTATCTAAGTAAGCGAGTTCAAGTACTGGAGGGTGATGCCAGCCAGCCCGGCCTGGGGCTCGAGCCGGCAATTGCCCGCCGGCTGCAGGCTTCGCTCGACCTGGTGATCAACAGCTCCGGGCTCACCGACTTCAATCCCGACCTGCGCGACGCTCTCGCCGGCAACGTGGACGCCGTGAGCAATGTTCTCGAGTTTGTGCGCAGCTGCGACCACGCTGGCCTGCTGCACCTTTCCACATGTTACGTCGCAGGCGCGCGCGACGGCCGCATCGCTGAGCAGGTGCAGCCCAACTACAACCCCATCGGCAGTCCTGATTTCGATGCCGAGCGCGAAATTCAAAACCTGCGCCGGGCAATAGCTGACGCAGTAGCATGGTCGGAAAGCCCCGAACTGGGCGAGGAGTTGCGCAGCCAATCGCTGGAAAAGAAAGCCAATGGCAATGGGCTCTCACCCGCCGCGCTGGAAAACCAGGTGCGCAAGAACCGCATTCGCTGGCTGCGTACCACCCTGAGCGAAGTGGCAACCAGGAGAGCCCAGGAACTGGGCTGGCCTAACACCTATACCTTCACTAAGAGCCTGGCAGAATCGCTGCTGCTGAAACGTGGAGAGGGGCTGGCCATCGCCGTTGTGCGGCCCGCGATTGTGGAGACTTCGCTCACCCGGCCTTTTCTGGGCTGGAATGAGGGCATCAACACTTCCGCATCCCTTTCCTATCTGCTGGGGACATATTTCCGGCAGTTGCCCAGCAACGCGCGCAAGAACCTCGACATTATCCCCGTGGACACGGTCTGCCGGGGCATGACTCTGATTGCTGCCGCCATCGTTCAGCGCTGCCATCAGCCGCTGTACCAACTTGCCACCTCGGTGACCAATCCCTGCGACATGGGGCGCTCCATCGAGCTGACCTGCCTGGCGCACCGCAAGTTCTACCGCGCCCAGAACGGCCTGCACCACCAGCTGCGCATGCGCTTTGACACCATTCCCGTATCCAAGGAGCGCTACCAGCGGCTCTCGGCGCCGGCACAGAAGGCGGTTATCAAGTCGCTGCAGCGGCTGACCGCGCCCTTCCCCTTTCTGCAGCCGCCTTTGGTGCGCACCGAGCGCGGGCTGGAAAAGGTGGAGAAGCTGATCGAGTTGTTCGAACCCTTCATCCTGCACAACGAGCAGGATTTTGAGGCCGAACACGTGGAATGGTTGGCGCAGGCGCTGCCGGAAGATGAAAGGGCGGTTTTCGGTTACGACACCCGCTCGCTGGATTGGTGGGAGTACTGGATTAACGTGCATATTCCGGCATTGCGCAAATGGACGTATCCGCTGATCGAAGGCCGCCCGGTAGAGGCGGGCCCGCGGCGCAGCTTCGATTTGCCGACCGGCCGCGGCGATAAGGCTGGTCCCGGCTGCAGCCCGGCTGCGGGCAGCATAAGCACAGGCACCACCGGAGCAACGTGGCAATATTCCTGACCGGCTCGACCGGCTACATCGGCGCCCACGTGGCAGCCGGGTTGCTGGAAGGGCATCGCGATCATCTCAATTTGCTGGTGCGCGCCAACGACGCGCACGAGGCCGAGGTGCGTTTGTGGCGCGCCCTGCAGCTGCACCTGAATTTTCCCCGCTTTCACCAGCACCTCTATTCGCGGATTACAATCTTCCGCGGCGACCTGACGGGGGCCCGCTTTGGCCTGAGCGAGGAGGATTACCGCCGGCTGGCTGAGTCCACCGATTCGATCATCCACTGCGCGGCGTCGCTGAACCGCAAATCGGAGAAGGCCTGCCTGAACGTGAACCTGCGGGGCACGCTGGAGGTAATCAAGCTGGCGGCGACGGCGCGCGACCATCACGGCCTGCGGCGCTTCAGCCATGTCAGCACGGTGGCAGTGGCGGGGCAGCGCAGCAACGAGGTGGTGAAGGAAGACGAGGCCATTGACTGGGCGCGCTCCGACTATGACCCCTACGCCCGCACTAAGAAATTCTGCGAGCACATGATTCGGGAACTGCTGCCCGATGTGCCGCGCACCATTTTCCGTCCCAGCATCGTGCTGGGCGACAGCCGTTATCCCCAGACCACGCAGTTCGACATGGTGCGGGCGTTCGTGTTCCTGGCGGGCTTGCCGGTGCTGCCCTTCCGGCCCAAGGACAAAATTGACATTGTTAACGTTGACTTTGTGGCCGATTCCATCGTCACCCTGCATCAAAAGCCACAGCCCGATTACGACACCTACCATCTGTCTTCGGGGGTGCGTTCGCAGACCTTTCGCGAGCTCACCAGCACGCTGGCGCGTGCGCAGCACAAGCGCTCGCCCATGTACATGCCCAGCCTGGAGCGGCCATTCACGGCCGTGGTGGAGCGGCTTTCACGGCGGCGCGGCAACCTGGGCTTCGGAGCCTCTCTGATGAAGGTGTTTCTGCCGTACCTGGTTTGGAACACGGTGTTCGATAACAGCCGCGTGGTGCGGGAAATGGGCCGGCAGCCCGCGCCCTTCTCCCAGTACAGTTATCCCTTGCTGAAATTCAGCCGCGACAACCATTTCAGCTATCGTTACCAGGACTGGCCGGCGCCGGCGGGAGGGACAGCGGCATGACCGATTTGATGCTGCAGGCCTGGGTAAGCGCCTCCATTGAGTTCACCAAGCTCAAGTGGATGCTGGGCGACGGGCGCCCCTGGCAGCCGGGCGAAAAACTGAAGCTGCTGTTCGCCGGCTACAACGGCACGCGCAATACCGGCTCCGACGTGCGAGTGGAAGAAATGATGCGCCAGGTGCGGCGCATCCTGGGCGCGGAAAACCTCAGCCTCAGCGTGATGACGCAGAATTTCGATTTCTCGCGCGGCTACTTCGGCGACGCGCGCCAGACCCATCTGCCGGATGTTTTTCCCGCCTATCTGCATCGCGAAGTTCCGCAGCATCATGGCGTGGTGGCCTGCGAAGGCTCCATGTTCAAGAGCAAATTCGCCAACGCGCTGACCACCATGATGATCGGTTCGCTGGCATTGGCTTCGGCGCAGAACAAACTGTCGGTCGGTTACGGAGCCGAAGCCGGGCACATGGATCCGCTGGTGGCCAGGATGTGCGCCCGTTATTGCCGCGACTCGCTGATCATTACCCGCAATGAAGAGTCGCGCGGCATTCTGCGCAGCCTGGGCGTGCCCACGGAACTGGGCACGGACACCGCCTGGACTTTCGAGCCTCACCCGGTGGACTACGGTAAGCAGCAGTTGCGCAAAAAGGGCTGGGACGGCAGCACTCCCGTGCTGGTGGTGTGCCCCATCAATCCGTTCTGGTGGCCGGTGAAGGCCTCGGTTGCCAAGTATGCGCTGCGCGCCACTACCGGCGCTTACAAGGACAGCCACTACCGCACCGTGTACTTCCATAAGTCGGGAGCCGAAGTGGAGGCGGCCTACCGGAGATATCTGACCGCGATCGCTAACGCGGTGGACGCGTTTCGCAAGGTGCGGCGAGTCTTCGTGGTGCTGGCGGCAACGGAGCGCTTGGACGCGCGCGCGTGCGAATGGATATCGCGACGCCTGGGCGGCCTGCCCGTCTGCAGTTCCGATGACTACAACATGTACGAGTTAGTGAGCATTCTGCGCGCCTGCAACATCATGGTTTCCTCGCGCTACCACGGAATCGTAACTTCCATGCCCGGGCTGGTGGCCTCCGCCGGCATCACCATGGATGAGCGCATTCGCAACCTGATGCGCGAGCGGGAGCATGGCGACCTGCTGCTGGAAGTGGATGACCCGGAGCTGGAAGGCAAGCTGATGGTAGTCCTGGACAAGTTGTGGAAAGAGCGGGAGCGGATAGCAGAGGGCATAGGGCGCACGGTGGTGAGAAATCTGCAGGTGATGGCACGCATGGGTGTTTACTTTGAGGAATGCGTGCAGCGGCGCTATCCCGATTTTCCCGTGCGCGGCGGGGTGCGGAGCTGGGAAGAATATTTGCCGCCGTTCAGCCCGGGCCTGGAGAGGCTGGCGGAGGAGTATGAGGCGGTGAGCGCCTAGCAAGAGCCGCAGATTTTGAGTGCAGCAGAAGCTGTTGATTTTTTGGGTGGAGCAGGCCTTTAGGCCTGCATTTCCAAGCTGTCTGCAAGTGGGCTTTAGCGCCTGAGGTGGAATTCATTTATTGTTGGGAGAAATACCTCGGCGGCTGAAGCCGGTTTATCTAATCTGTTAATGCAGGGCTGAAGCCCTGCGCCACCCAGAGTCATAGAACCGGGATTGTTGCTTTTGGGTGAAGCAGGCCTTTCAGGCCTGCATAGCAGGTCTGCCTAATGGTGGGCTTTAGCCCTGAGGTAGCGTCCGGCGCTCACAAAACCGCTGGCGCAAACGTGGAAGCCCCGGACTTTAGTCCGGGGATTGGAGCCTGATGTATCTGGGCTTTAGCCCCTGTGGGTCGCTTCCAAAAAAGCGGAATGAATTTTATAGATAACATCTTCGAGCGGCTGAGGAAGGCGCCGCATGCCGCTTTCCTGCAGGAGTTGGCGGGCGGAGAATCCGTCTCCGCCACCGGCGCGGAACTGGCTGCTCTCGTCCAGACGGCGCGTACTTTCCTGCGCACGCAAGGGCTGAAGAAAGGTGACCGCTGCGCTCTGCTCGCGCCCAATAGCATTCGCTGGGTGGCGCTGGACCTGGCCATCCTGGCGGAAGGCTTGATCGCGGTTCCACTTTACGCGCGCCAGGCTCCGGGCGAACTGGTTGCGATGATGAAGGATTGCTCGCCGGCCCTGCTGTGTTGCGGCGATGCCGCTCTGCGTGAATCCATTGCTCAGCACTGGCAGGGTGCGCCGCGTATGGCGCTGTTCGACGACATCTTCGCCGCCGACGCGCCCGCTGATTTGAACCCACCCGTTGCCGTCTCGGCCAACGATCCAGTCGCCATCGTCTACACCTCCGGCACTTCGGGAGAGGCCAAGGGAGTCATGCTGGGCGCCGGCGGCGTGGACTTCATCCTGAGCTCCACCTCGCAGCGGCTTGATGCGCTGATGGCGGGACACCAAGGGCAGGAGCGCGTCTTCCACTATCCGCCGTTCTGTTTTGCTGCATCGTGGGTCATGCTGATTACCTGCCTCCAGCGCGGCAACCTGCTGATGATGGCCATGGACCTGGGCACGCTGGCCGCGGACATGCGCGCGGCCGCGCCCCATTATTTCCTGAATGTGCCCGTGCTGCTGGAGCGCATGCGCGCCGGAATTGACGAGCAACTGCGCAAGACCGGCGGCTTGGCCAACCTGATTTACACGCGGGCGCGGGAAGCCTGCTTTGCGCGTGATCGCGGCGAGCGCACCGCGCTGGGCGGCCTGTGGCTGGCGCTGGGGAACGGAATGATTTTCCCCACCATCCGCAGGAAGATGATCGGGGTGAATTTGAAGGCGCTGATTTGCGGCTCGGCGCCCCTGGCCCGCGAAACTCAACTCTTCTTCATGATGCTGGGCATTCCCGTGCTTCAGGTTTATGGGCTTACGGAAACCACCGCGATATGTACCATGGATGACCCGCTCGACGTGGAACCGGGGCGGGTCGGGCCGGCTGTTGCCGGGATTGAAATGAAGCTGGGCGAAAACGACGAAATCCTGGTGCGCGGGCCCAATCTTTTCCGCGGCTACTGGAATCGTCAGCAGGCCACGGCCGACGCCATCCGCGATGGCTGGTTTCATACCGGCGACCAGGGCGAGGTGAATGAGCGCGGCCGGTGGCGAATTTCAGGGCGAATCAAGAACCTGATCGTGCTCAGCTCAGGGCATAATGTTGCGCCGGAGCCGATCGAAGACGAGATGCTGCGCCTGTTGCCCGACGCGCAGCAGGTGGTGCTGGTGGGGCATGGCAGGCCGTTTGTCGCGGCCATCGTCACCGGCTCACCCACGTCTGAGCAGGTGCAGTTCGCCAAGGAAGAGGTCAATCGCGACCTGCCGCATTACAAGCGGGTGCGCGCCTTCCACATCCGGCCGGAGCCGTTCAAAGTGGAAGAGGGATTGATGACCATCAACGGCAAGCTGAAGCGCGACGTGATTGCCTCGCGGCTGCGCGAGCAGATAGAGGCGTTGTATGCCCGGCAGGAAGTGCGCGCGGGGTGAACATCGCAGACACATTCCAAGGCGAAAGTCTTTCCTGGGAGCTGAAAGACGGCGTAATCGAGCTGGCGCTGCACCGCGAGCCCGCCAATGAGATCGGCACGCTCATGCTCAATGAGCTGGAAATGTTCATGGGCGCGCTCAAGTGTCTGGAAGACCAGGCCTGCGCCATTATCATTTACAGCCGGCTTGCTTCCGGATTCAGCGCGGGCGCGGATTTGCGCGAGCTCTACGAGCAGTCTCAGAAGCTGGCGGTTGCCGACCGGGTGCGTGAGGTGCGCCTGTTCCTGCAGCGCATTCACCGCGTGCTCAACTGCATTGATGGCTCACCGCTGACCACCATCGCCGCCGTGCACGGCGTGACTTTTGGCGGCGGCTTCGAGCTGGCTCTTGCCTGCGACCTGATCATCGCCGACAAGATGGCGCGCTTCTGCTTTCCCGAGCTGCGGCTGGGGCTGATTCCCGGCTTCGGCGGAATTCCGCGCCTGAAGCGCGACTTGGGCAACGCTGTAATTCGTGACCTGCTGCTCACCGGGCGCAGCATCAACGCCCAGAAAGCGGCAACCGTGGGCCTGGTCTGCCAGTTGGCGGGTGAGGGCGAGGCGCTGAAGGTGGCGCGCGCCACGGCGGCGCAGTTGCGCAAGTTCGACCGGCGCACCGCCATTGCGGCCAAGAAGTTCATCAAGCCGATTCCCTACGAGGAATTGAAGCGAGAAATAGACATTTTCTGCGAGCTGTTTGCCCAGCCCGCGGTGGAGGCGGGCTTGCGCCGCTTCGTGGAAGACACCAGCGCACAGCCCTATTTGCCGTGAGCAGCCGGACGTACCTGATCGCTTTTCTGCTTCTGCTGCTGGCTGGTACGGCTGCGGCCGCAAAAAAGAAGAAGCCCCGCGAGAACAACGGCTTTATCTATGACGTTCGCCTCGGGGTGGCCGAAATCGAGCAGCAGGGCGAAGTCTGCCTCACCATCAAGAATGCCAGGCTCAAGCCCGGCGACGCAGTAGCCGTGATTTCCACCGAGGGAGGAGTGGAACAGGCGCAAGTAACGGCCAAGCTGGACAAGAGCTGCTCGCGCGACCGGAACACCGAGCCGGACGACGTTTTCTACATGCTGCAGTTGTCCAAGAATCGCCTACCGCCCAGTTCGCTGGGCCTGGGAATTGCTGACTATTCCGGGCCATTCGAAAACAACGGCGAGTTTGTGGGTTTCAACACGGTGCGGCTGGCGGGCAACGCCGATTACTTCACCAGTTGCGCCGGGAGCGAGGGCGTGAACCTGCTGGTGTGGAACGGGCTGCCCCGCCAGGGCACGCTGGAATGGCACCGCTATTACTATCTTGGATATGATGTAGAAGCAACCTGCACCCAAGCGGACACCGCGGCCATGGAGAAATCGAAGGAATAATGCGCACGCCTGAGCAAACCCTCAACGAAATTCTGGCCCTGGCTGCCAGGCACTTCAAGGTGCCGCAGGAGAAGCTGTCGCCGGACGACGACTTCTTTCAGAAGCTGGGCATTGACAGCCTGCAGGCCCTGGAACTGCTCACGCGCCTGGAAAATCACTTTCAGGTGGAGCTGCCGGATTACGAGTTGCAGGGCGTGAGCGACTTCCGCACCCTGGCCGAGCGCATCCAATCAAGGCTCTGATTCACCACAGAGGCACAGAGACACAGAGAATTGACGATTGAAGATTTACCATTGACGATTGAAAACCCCGGCGTGCACGCTGGCTTTCAATCTTCAATCGAAAATCATCAATCACTTATTGCTCTTCTCGGTGCCCCTGTGTCTCTGTGGTGAATAGATTCTCATGCTCGATCTGAACCACTACACCTGCCTGGGAGCGGCGCTGCGCGATGCGCTGGAGCGCTTTGCCAGCGAGGTGTGCCTGATCGAAGCCGATCGCGAGCGGGAGAACTGCCGCCTGACTTATGAGGATTTTAAGCAAGCGGCCTTGCCTCTGGCGGCGGCGCTGCAGGAGATGGGTCTGCACGAGGACGACCGCGTTGCCATCATCTTGACCAACCAGTCTAAGTGGCTGATATCTGCCTACGCCATCTTCTACCGTGGCGGAGTCATCGTGCCCCTGGACTACAAGCTCACTGCGGCCGAGCATCTGCAGTTGCTCGCCCACTCGCGGGCAAGATTCCTCGTCATTGAGTACCACCTGTGGCGCGCCATCGTGGCGACGCCCGGCTTCAAAGACCTGCAAACGGAATTTGTGCTGGTCACGGAAGCGCCGCCCAAAGCCGATCTGGGCAAGGCGCGCCGCTGGGAGGAAGCGAAGAGCATCACCGAGCCGAGCTTTATCATGCGCCGCCGCGAAGACACTGCCTGCATCGTCTATTCCTCGGGCACCGGCGGGCGGCCGAAGGGCTGCGTGCTCACGCACGAAAATTACCTCGAGCAATGCCGCTCGCTCACCGCGTGGTATCCCTTCTGGCCGGGTGTGCGCTACCTGAGCATCCTTCCCACCAATCACGCCATTGATTTCATGGTCGGCTTCATCGGGCCGTTTGTGTGCGGCGCTTGCGTCGTGCACCTGAGGACGCTGCGACCGGAATTCATTCGCGAAGCCTTCACCCGCTACAAGATCACCTACATGAGCCTGGTGCCCCTGGTGCTCAAGAACCTGGAAAAGGGGCTGAAGGCAAAATTCGACGAATTGCCGCCGCACCGCCGCGCCGCGCTCAACGGTCTTATCGCGATCAACCGCGCTTTCACCCGCCGCCGGCCTAACCTGACTCTTAGCCGCCAGGTGTTGCCGCAGATTCATAAGGCGTTTGGCGGGGAAATGCGCGCCCTCTTTGTCGGCGGCGCTTTCATGGAGCCGGCCACGCTGCAGTTTTTCTACGATCTGGGAATCCAGGTGGCCAACGGCTACGGCCTGACCGAGGCCGGCACCGCGGTCACGCTGAACGACTTCAAGCCCTTCCGCGCCGACACGGTGGGCAAGCCGCTGCCCGGCATGGAGGTAAAGATCGTCAATCCCGACGCCGAGGGCATCGGTGAAGTGGCCGTGCGTAGCCGCACCGTGATGTCGCATTACCTGGACGACCCCGAACTCACCGCCGAGACCATCGTGGATGGCTGGCTGATGACCGGCGACCTGGGGCGCATGGACGGCTCCGGTCATCTGCAGCTTTTTGGCCGCAAAAAGAACATGATTGTCACCGAGGGTGGCAAGAACATTTATCCCGAAGACATCGAGAACGTGTTCGACGGGCTGGCCGCCAAGGAGTACTGCATCTTTGCTTCGAATTACCTTTGGCCGAAGGCAGGCCTGGGCAAGGACGCGCTGGTCATGGTGCTGCGCCTCGATCAGGGCCAGCAGCTCACCGATGGCTTGCGCGCCGACCTCATCAGCCGCAACCGGCGCCTGCCTGATTTCAAGCGCGTCGGGGGGTACGTGCTGTGGGAGCGGGATTTTCCCCGCACCGCATCTCTAAAAATCAAGCGCACCGTGCTGGCGGAAGAGATTGCCCGCCAGTTGCCGGAGCGCGACTCTGCCGTGGTGCCCCTGTGAGTCGGCGTTTCCTGGCGGTGGTGAACCGTGCCGCCGGCGGCGGACGCTGCGGCAAGCTGGTGGACGAAGCCTTGGGCAGGCTGCGCGCCGGCGGGGTGGAGCTGGAGCTCGCGGAAACCACGCGCCCCGGACACGCCAGCGAAATCGCCCGTGCCGCCTATGCTCGCGGCCAGCGGAACTTTCTGGCTGTCGGCGGCGACGGCACTTCCTACGAGATTGTCAACGGGCTTTTTCCCCAGGCCCAAGGCGGCGAGCGCCCGACGCTGGCGTTTCTTCCCCTGGGCACCGGCAACTCTTTTTTGCGCGATTTCAGCGAGCGCGGACTGGAGCACGCCACACAGGCGCTGCTGGCCGGACAGAGGCGTGCCTGCGACGTGCTGCGGCTCGCGCACCGCGACGGGGTTCTGCACTATATCAATTTGCTCAGCATGGGTTTTGCCGCCGACGTGGCCGCGGTGCGAATTCGCCGCTTCAAAAACATGGGTGAGCTGGGCTACTTGCTGGCTCTGTTTGTGTGCCTTGCCCGCCTGGAGCGGCGCGCCTTTCCGCTGCGGGTGAACGGCGATGCGCGGGCTGACGGCCGGCGCAGCCTGTTTCTCACCTTCAACAACAGCAAGTTTACCGGCGGCAAGATGATGATTGCGCCTAAAGCGGAAATTGCTGACGGCCTGATCGAATATGTCCGCTGGGGACCGATTGGCCGCCTCGGACTGTTACGAAATTTGCCCGGACTGTATGACGGAACGCACATCAACCATCCGCTCGCGGAGCGGCACGCCGCCACCCACATTGAATTTCAACTGGACGCGCCGGTGGATGTGATGGTGGACGGCGAAGTCTTTCGCCTGCATTGCGAAAAGCTGGATGTGTTGCCGAGCGTGCTGGAAGTCGTGGCGTGAATAGTCAGACTCCTGACTGTCCCTCCTGCAGTAGAATATCCCCATGGCTGTACGCCGTTGGGCCTCGGTGATCACGCTTGTCCTGGGAATGGCGTTGCCCGTCTGGGCGCAGCAGCAATCGCAGCCCAGCCAGCAATCGCAGTCATCCGATCAGAACAAGACCTCCACCCAGGACCTGCCCTCGGCGCCCTTGCCGCAGCCCACCGCCGGCCAAAAAAAGCCGGAGAAACTTCCCTCTGCGCCACCCGCGGAAAGACCCACTCCTCCGCCCTCGGAACCTGGCCCTTATGGACCCACAGGGCCGTCGTCCGCTTCGGAGCCACCGCGGGCCGCGCCTCCCGACACACCCGGTGCCAGCACCAGTAAGGACGACAAGGTAGACATCAGCCCTCCGGCCAATGACGCTAAAGCTCATCCCAACGCCGGGCTGGACAATCCGGATATCGGCGAGTTCCATCCTTTTGACCCACACCGCGCCGCAAAGGATGTGGAGGTGGGCGATTTCTACTTCAGGCAGCGCAACTACCGGGCCGCCATTTCCCGCTACCGCGAGGCTCTGCTCTACAAGCCCAATGACGCCATCGCCACTTTTAGTCTGGCGGATGCGCTGGAGAAGGCCGGCGATTTGCAGGAAGCCGCCCAGAATTACCGCGCTTACCTGAAGATCTTGCCCAATGGCCCCAAAGCCAAGGAAGCCCACAAGTCGCTCGACCGGCTGAAGTCGAAGGGCGCGGTGGCCGCCAAACCCGCCAAGGCCGCCATTGCAGCCAAGCCCAAGGCTGATAACTGAGAACTGACCACTGCTTCTTACTTCTCGACCCTCAAAAACTCCCCGCTAGTGGCATTCACCGCCACGCGCAGCCGCGCGTCATCCGGGCCGGTGCCGTAAATAACGTGCCAGATGAGCATGTTTTCCCTTGGATCCCAGTTGCAGACGTACACTACCGGCTGCCTGGCATCTTTTTTCAGCAGTTTGTCCCCGCCGTGCTTCTGCGCGACCTCGAATGCTTTGTCCGTATCAATTTTGAGAAAACCGATGTCGAACACCTGGGTGGAGCTGTTGGAAGGATTGTAGCTGTCTTCCACGCCGGGCGAGATGCCGGGTGTAGGGGCATCATCAGCGTCCAGCCCTGACCAGGTGTAGGGCTTAATGGCGCGCCGCATGCTGGAACCGAATCCGGCGCGCCATATGCCCGACTTGCCGTCATGCCCGATGGATTCCTGGCTCAGCTGCGACATGATCTGATAGGGACGCGCATCCCCGGCCCAGCCATGGGCTGCTATGTAAAGCCGCTGAAAGGCCATTCGTCCCGTGCTCAGTTCCGCCTGCTTGGGAGCGGGTTTGGCCGGTGCCTGCTCGGCCGGCTTGGTTGGCTGCGAAGAGCACCCTGCCAATATCACCAGCGAGAATAAGCCTGCCAACAGCTTTTTCATCTCTGCCATCCTGTCAAAATGTTTTGCAACCGGGAACGTATCGCACATTCTAAACGAAATACCTGCTGCCTGGCCGGAAATGGGCGGTCACTTGTTGAGTTCAGCTTGCCAGTTCACCATAACGTCGATCGGCGCGCTTGCGCGTCCAACCGGCGCCGCCAACAAAAGTCTTTTTCCATCGCGCGCAACATCAAACTCCAAAGGGCTGTTTGAGGGGGTGGGTGGCAGCCGGAACAGCGCCCGTTGTTCTCCCGCCTGCACTGTCGCCCCAAGCTCCAGTGGCACGGTGATTACCTGATGGTCGGTCGCCATATAAAGCAGGTGCTTTCCGT
>DASSQB010000075.1:0-6431 GCA_035702725.1 Terriglobales bacterium
GGAGATCATGGAACTGTTTCAGCTGGAAACCTTCGTGGCGGTGGCGGAGGAGAAGAGCTTTTCGCGGGCGGCCAAGCGCCTGCACCGAACCCAGCCAGCGGTGAGCCAGGTGATCCGCAACCTGGAACAGGAGGTGGGCGAACTGCTGCTGGACCGCTCCTCGCGCGACGGCACGCTGACCGACGCGGGAAGGTTATTGCACGAATACGCCCAGGAGCTGCTGAACCTGCGCAACGAGGCGCGGCAGTCGCTGGTGGAGCTGCGGCAGTTGCAGAAAGGCCGGCTGACCATCGCGGCCAACGAGTACACCTCGCTCTACCTGCTGCACGTGCTGCACGAGTTCCGGCGGGCGCACTCCACGATTCACATCACCATCCAGAGAGCGCTGGCCAGCAAGGTGCCGCAGTTGTTGCAGGAGCACGCGGCGGAACTGGGGACAGTATCGTTCCGGCCGGAGGACCCGCAGCTGCGTGCGATCGTGGTGTATCGGGATGAATTGGCGTTCGTAGTGCCGCCCACGCATTCGCTGGCGACCGCAGGCAACGTGAGCATTCGACAACTGGGGGCGGAGGTATTCGTGGCCCATAATGTGCCTTCGCCTTATCGGGCCAAGGTGCTGCAGGCATTTGCCCGGCACAAGACGCCGCTGAACATGGACGTGGAGATGCCGACGATTGACAGCATTAAGAAATTTGTGGCGATGGGCAATGGGGTGGCGCTGGTGCCGGGCCTGGCGGTGGAGCATGAAATCGCGCGCGGCGAACTGGTACGGGTGCCGGTGAGCGAGCTGAATTTTGAGCGGCGGCTGAGGATTATTTACCGGCGCAATGCCACGCTCTCGCATGCCGCGCAGGCATTTTTGAAGATCGTGGAGACGCTGAGTGGTACAAAGCAGGGGCGGTTTCTGTTTCAGGCGGAGCACTAGGAAGCACTCAGCCGTCAGCATTCAGCATTCAGCCCGCTGGCTAGGAGCGGAAAAAGCGCTCGATCTGCCGCCAGTAGGTGCGGACGATACGCTCGGTCTTCAGGTGGCCGCCACCAGGGAGCAGGCGGAGCCGGATGCGGGCGACAGCGGCGAAGTCTCGTACTGAACGCCAGGGGATGTAGGGGTCGTCTTTGGCGTGGAACATTAGAATCTTACCGGGAGTGAGTTCTTTGAGGTGATGGGCAGGGTTGTAAAAAGTGCCGGAACTCAACTTGTTCCAGTTACGCTCGCTGAGGCGATAGGCATTGCCGAAGGCTTGCTGGATATAAGCAGGATAGCTGGGGTTGGATGTTTCCTTCTTCTGCTCCTTAGACAAGATGCTCCAGTCCACCACCGGACAATTGGCGACCACCTTGCTCACTCGCGGGTCGAGGGAGGAGAGGATAGCGGCGGCTCCCCCGAAGCTGCCGCCAATAACGAAAATCGCATCGGGAGCTAGTTTGAATTTCTTTCCGAAGGCGAGTTCACGGACGCCACGGGGCAATTCGTCAATGATGTCGGAGAGATCCTGCTGAGGAGCCTTCTGCAGGAACTGGCCGCCGCTTTCCCAGGCTCCGCGCCAGCGGGGGTAGAAGACCCAGTAGCCTTTCCGGGAGAGGAAATCCGCCAATGGCTGCTTGCGGGGGACAGAGGGCATGCCGTCGCAGAGCAGGATGACGCGCTGCTTTTTGCGTGGTCGTGCTGGGGGCAGGAATTCGGCCACGATCTCCTTCTTGAAACGTGTGCGGAACATAGGGGAAGTATATGGCGGAGGAGCAGGGAACGGCAGCTCCTGCTGTGAGATCAAACGGACCTTCACGCAGCTACAAATACATAGGTTCTTCGTCGCACTCGCCGAGTAAGCTCGGTTCGTGCTTCCGCAGAATGACAAATCGTACGGAATGAGGCGCGAGATGGCGGAAGGCCGTGCCACTGCAACTCCAAAAGCAGGTGCTTCGGTGCGCTCAGCATGACAAACTGAAAGTGGGCAAGCAGGGCAGGTTCCATAGAATGAACAGGGTGGAAGTGGCGGCCGGGCGACACAGGGTTACTCTTGACAGATGCCTGGCGGTCGGGCAGAATACGTCGCCTATTGTATACCGGCCCTGATCTGTTCCGCATTTTCCTTCCAAGCCGCAGGGCCGACTGAGGCTATTTCTTAATCGGGAATCATCCAGGCTGTGAGGTCGGTCCCGGGGCCCGTTCTAATTATCGAAGCATTAACTCAACCAAAATTCCAGCCACGCCGGGTATATGACCAAGGGTCCGCGTTCGATGCGTGTGAGGAGGAAGTCTGGCTTCGGGGCCAGGGACCGGGTGTCGCCGAAATCGGGGATCACTAGTTGCGAGGAGGCATTATGGCGCGCGCCACGCGTCTTGCACTGTTATCGCTGGCATTAACTCTGGCAGGCATAATCCTCGCCTGCGGCGGCGGGGGCACGTCAACACCACCACCGCCCATCTCGGTCTCTGTGACGGCGGCTGCTGCGGCGGTTGACGCGGGCAGCCAGGTAACCATCACCGCCCAGGTGAACAACGATTCCTCTAACAAGGGTGTGACTTGGACCATGTCGCCGACCTCAGGAACAGGTTCGGGAGTTCTGATGAATGCGACGGGGACGTCGGTCACGTACAAAGCCCCGGGGGCGCCTCCGGCCAACAACGTGACGGTGACGATTACGGGTACCTCGGTGGCGGACGGCAGCAAGTCAGGCTCGGTGAAAATCACGCTGAATGCCATTTCCGTTTCGACATCGGCGAATGCTTCCAGCGTGGCCGCCGGAGGCACATTGGCGATCACTGCGGTGGTGAGCGGCGATCCCTCCAACCAGGGTGTGACCTGGAGCATTTCTCCGCCAACGGGAGCGGGAACCCTGAGCAATCCGACGAGCACGTCGGTGACCTATAACGCGCCCGCGACGCCGCCGGCCAGCGATGTGCAGGTGACAATAACGGCAACTGCGGTGGCGGACCACTCCAAAACGAGCGCGGTCATCATTACCTTCTCCGCTATACAAATCACGATATTGGGAAACGGCAGCGTGCAGGCGGGCGGCACACTAGCGTTGACGGTGACAGTGAGCAACGATCCGTCGAACCAGGGGGTGACATGGTCCATATCGCCGACGACGGGAGCGGGGACGCTGACCAACCCCACCAGCACGTCGGTGACTTACAACGCGCCGCCTACGCCTCCGGTGAGCGACGAAAACGTGACCGTGACGGCCACGTCGGTGGCTGACAACAGAGTCTCCGGGAGCGGGCAGATTACAGTTCTGGCGATAACCATATCCGTGATGCCGGCTTCGGCGCTGATTCCCCTCAACGCCAGCGCGCAATACAGCGCCACCTTGAACAACGACAACACAAACAAGGGCGCGACGTGGACAGTCACGCAAAATGGAAGTACGTGTTCGGCATGCGGCACGGTTAACCCGACGACTACGCCTCCCGGAACGCCGACCACTTACACCGCTCCAGCAACGGCGCCGGCCAGCCCGGCGGTGACGCTGGTGGCGACTTCGGTGCAGGACAACACGAAATCGACGAACACAGCCATCACGCTCAGTACGGGCACAGTAGAACTAGTTCCTTACGGCATGAATTTTGGCACCGTGAAAGTCCCCATCGGATCCAGGACTCTGACCGTTGCATTAACCAACACGGGAGCCACGGCTCTGACCATCTCCAGCATCAGCACCACGGGCGGCCCCTTCACTCAAACCAATACCTGCGGGACGAGCGTTGGGGCGGGGTTGTCCTGCACGATTACCGTGACGTTCAAGCCGACCGTGCGGGGCAGTTTTCACGGCAACCTCGTGATCAGCGACAGCAGCACCGACAGCCCGCAGCAGGTGGCTCTGACGGGAACCGCGTCATCAAGGATTTTGTCCGGGTCGGCGGTGCGGTCTGCCTTGACGCGCCAGAGGAATGTCGCGGTGCCGAGCGCCACCGTGGCAAACAAGGTTGGAACGCGGGTGATGCGCCTGGTGGATGGAACCCGCAACGATCCCTATCTGGCCAATGGCACGAAGCGGGAACTGCTGGTGCGCTTCTGGTATCCGGCGTCGCTGGCGCAGGGCTGCAAGGCGGCGCAATACACCTCGGCCGGAGTTTGGAGCTATTTCTCGCAGCTGAAGGGAGTGGTGCTGCCGCAGGTCACAACCAACAGTTGCTGGAACGCGCCCATGGTGGGAGGGCCGCATCCGGTGGTCGTATTCACGCACGGGTACACGGGCACCTTCACCGATTACACCTTCCTGTTTGAGGAGCTGGCCAGCCGCGGTTACGTGGTTGCTTCGGTGGATCACACCTATGAGGCCACGGCGGTGGAGTTCCCCGATGGGCGGCTGGTGAAATCGGTTCTTGGGAGCTACCTGTCAAAAAGCGCAAAGAGCGACGTGCAAACGCTAACCTTCGCGGTCTCGGTCCGCCTGGACGATCTGAAATTCGTGATGAACGAACTGGAACGGCTGAATGCCGGAAACAATGAGCCATTCGCCGGCAGGCTGGACATGTCACGGGTGGCGCTGGCAGGCCACTCCCTGGGCGGTTTGACGGCCCTGCTGGGCGTGCAGCAAGAGCCGCGCTTCCGGGCGGGTGTGATCCTGGATGGGGTACTGCCGGACTTTGTCGCAGTAGGCACGCAGACGCCAATGCTGGTGCTGACCGCGGGCAACGACGGATGGGGCGAGAATGACTGCCGCTTGTGGAACGGCTTGCGCGGTCCGCGAGTAGCGGTGAACCTGAAGGGCGCCGAGCATGTTACGCCGTCGGACGCGGTGTGGCTGGCCAAATATGCGATCAAGGCTGGCAGCATGGGTCCGGAAAAAACCATAGCCGCGGTGCGAAGCTATGTGGCTGCGTTTCTGGATGCGAACCTGAGGGGCCTGCCGGCGGCTCGGCTGCTGAAGGGGCCCTCGCGCGAGTACCCGGATGCCGTGGTGACCACGCAGGGTCAGTCGCCGTGCGGTCAGCCTTAGGTAGGGGTTCAGGCACGGCGTACGAAATCACCGGGGATTTTTCAGAGCTTCTCGACACTGAGCTGTGGCGTGCAGGCAGCCTGGGCGCGCTTCGCGCGCCTGCACCCACACAGAAAATCCAGACCAGGGCGCCTGTGCCCACGCAACAAATCAGTGACCAGCGGCCAGCCTCCTCTGCAGAGCAATACTTCCCATTCAACTAGCGGGTCATTTAGATTAGGGGGAATGTCCACCACCGGGGAGCGATTCGAAAGGGCGGTAGCCATCATGGAGCGGCTGCGGGCGCCCGGCGGGTGTCCGTGGGACCGCGAGCAGACCTTCGATTCCATCAAGCCCTACACCCTGGAAGAAGCCTACGAAGTGCTGGAGGCGATTGACAATCGCGACTGGGACGAACTGACCGGCGAGCTGGGCGACCTGCTGCTGCAGGTGCTGTTCTACGCGGAGATGGCCAGGGAGCAGGGGACATTTTCGATAGACGAGGTGCTGGAGCGGCTGTCCAAAAAGCTGGTGGACCGGCATCCGCACGTGTTCGGAAACGTGAAGGCGGAGACCTCGTCGGAGGTGCTGCGCAACTGGGAGGCGCTGAAGGCAGAAGAAAAGAAAAAGCGGCTGGAGGCCAGAGGGGGAGCGGCGGGTGAGGGGGAGGCGGCCCCGAAGTCGGTGCTGGCGGGAGTTTCCGCGGGCATACCGGCGCTGCTGGAAGCGCACAAGCTGAGCTCGCGGGCAGCACGAGTGGGCTTTGACTGGCCGGAAATTGGCGGGCTGTTCGAAAAGCTGAACGAAGAAGCGCGGGAGCTGCAGGAGGAGTTGCGGGAATTTCCGCAGCCGGGACCGAAGCCGCACGGGCGGGGAGTGGCGGGCTCAGGCGGGCAGAAGGCGGGGGAAGAGCTGCAGCGGCGGCTGGAGGACGAGGTCGGCGACCTGCTGTTCGTGGTGGTGAACATAGCACGCTATCTGTCGCTCGACCCGGAGTCGGCTTTGAAGCGCACCAACCGCAAGTTCAGGCACCGTTTTCAGTGGGTGGAGGAGCAGCTGCGGGAACAGGGCAAGATGCCGCAGGACGCGAGCATGGACGAGCTGGAAAATCTATGGCAACAAGCCAAACAGCACGAGAACGGGCAAAAGTGAGCGCGCCAGCGGTGGAAATCCGCAATTGCCACGAACTGGAGGAATTTCACGCCTGCCTGGAGCTGCAGAAAGAAGTGTGGGGCTTTACCGACGCCGAACTGGTTCCGCTGCGCATGTTCGTGGTGGCGGCGAAAATCGGCGGCCAGGTGATTGGCGCGTTCGAAGGCGGACGGCTGGTGGGGTTCGCGCTTTCGGTGCCGGGAGCGCGGGCGGGGCATCCTTACCTGCATTCGCACATGCTGGCGGTGCTGACGAGCCACCGCAACAGCGGTCTAGGCAGGAAAATCAAGCTATTTCAGCGGGAGGACGCGCTGCAGCGTGGATTTGAGCTGATCGAGTGGACCTTTGACCCG
>DASSQB010000076.1:0-5793 GCA_035702725.1 Terriglobales bacterium
CACCTCTTTGGGCAGCCACAGCGGCTGGGTGAACATCGGCCTGAGCACGCGTTCGATGTATTGCGTGAACGAGTCGCGGGGCACGGTGATGGAAAATGTTGTGGCCTGCTTATCCACCAGCACGGTGGGGAAGGCCGCGTCCCCCCAGGGGCGCGTGATTTCCGCCAGCTTCTGCGTGCTGACCGGCTCCTTAGGATTGCCAAAGCCGCCTTCGATCAGCGCCTGCGCTACCAGGTTGGCGAGGCCTTCCTTGCCGGCGGGGTCATCGGCCGAGCCGGCGCGCACCAGGATTTTGATCTGATAAAGCGGTGAATTTGACGGCGCGGTGACCAGGTTGGCAGGGAAGACGTGCAGCTTTCGCGGCTTGATGTGCTTGCTGGAGGGTTTGTATTGGCCCCACAGCGCGGCCCCACACAGAAGGAGCACCAGAGCGACGAGGCAGGCGCGGCGCATTATTTCACCTCTTGTGCGGCAGCAGAGGCCGAAGCACTAGCCGCCGGCCCATGCCACAGCGTGGTTACGATGCGGTCCTGCGGGGTGAAGTATTTTTGCGCATAGCGGTCAATGTCGCGCGGAGTGAGCGAATCAATGGCCTGCATCAGCGAGTCAATCACATTAGGGTCGCGGTTGAAGCGATAGAACCAGGCGAAAGTCTGGGCGATATCGTAGGTAGAGTCCAGGCCCGCCAGAAAATCATTGCGCACCTTGCTTTTCACCACCTTCAGAATGCGGGTGGAACCAGGCTCCTGAGAGAAATGCTGCAGCGCATCTACGCCCGCTATCACGTCGTTCTGCACATCATTCACATAGGTCTGGCCTTCTTTGCGGAAGCGGTCAAGCATCAGCTCGGAATCGAGCAATAGCAGGTGCGGGTCGGTGGACTGCAGCAGTTCGGGGCCGTCCAGGATGGAGAAGCTGGTGACCGTCTGCTTCTGGTAGCGCAACTCTTGAAACAGCGGGGCGGAGCGCGAGACCAGCAGTTCCGGCAGCACCATGGTGACCGCCGTCTCTTTGTCGCCGGGATGCATGGCGGGGGTGTGATAGCCCACTACCAGGCGGGGCGACACATCCGCTTCCCAGTTCACGTGCACATTCTTCGGTCCTTGCGCTGGCTGCTCGGCCGGAATTTGCGGCGGATGCGACGGTTTCCAGTCGTCGTAGTACTTCTCTACCTGGGTGAAAATTGTTTCGGGTTCCACATCGCCCACCACGACCAGCGCCACGTTATTGGGCTTGTAGTAGTTGCCATAGAACTCCCAGGCAGCGTCCCAGGCGTGCGGCATGTTCTCCACATCCTTTTCGTAGCCGATGACGGTGTGGCCATAAGGATGGTGAGGAAAGGCGACGGGCGACATCTCCTCAATCATCTTTTCCCCGGGATCGGCATAAGTGCGCCGGTACTCGCCCAGCACCGCTCCCGCTTCCACCTGAAAAGTCTTGCGATCGAGCTTTAGGTTTTCGAAGCGCGAGGCCTCCAGCTGAATCAGGCCGGGACCAGGCCCCTCCGGGCTCTGCACTGGGCCCACCAGGTTGGAGGTGAAGGTTGTGGGGTGGTAGAAGGTCAGGTCGTAGTCGGTAAAAGCGTTGTTGAACGCGCCCATGCGGCGCATAGCCTGCTCGTAGCCATCTGGCTGCCCTTCGTACTGATGCAGGAACATGATGTGCTCAAACAAGTGGGCCAGGCCGGTCTTGCCCGCCTCCGTTTCATTACGCGAACCGGCGAATACGGCTGTGGCGTAAGTCACCATGCCGCGAAATTCAGGCGTGGGAATGACCACGACGTTCAGACCGTTGGCCAGAGTTTTGCTTTCGACGGGGTAGGGAAAAAATTTGGGAGCGGGCTTGGGCGACTGGGCAAGAGCTGCGGCCCCTGCAAGGAACAGGGCAAGGGCCGCGGCACAACGAAACCTGGCTGGGACCATCCATTTACCTCAAGGTTCTGTGGAACCCTGAATTATAGAACCTTCGCCCCTAGACAGCTTAGGACGCAGCCGCCTACTAAATTCTGTGCTTTACAAAACCTCGCCGCAGACTACACTTGAGCGCCGAAGGAGGAACTCTCTATGGCAACTGCACGCATGCCGCATCCGCATGTTGACCCGGTCAAAGCTGATTCCAAACACTACACCGTGGAGTTCGAGAACGATAAAGTCCGTGTTTTGCGCATCAGGTATGGAGCCAGGGAGAAATCGGTGATGCACTCCCATCCTGAGTCAATTTCGGTATTCCTGAACGACTGCAAGGCGAAATTCACCTATCCGGATGGGAAGAGCGAGAATATCGAGGCAAAGGCTGGCCAGGTCATGCACATGGATGCCTTCCAGCACGACCCCGAAAATCTCGAGGGAGCATTTGAGTTGATTCAAATCGAATTTAAGAAGTAAGGCCGTCTCAGAAGGTGCAGGCAGGGGTGGCTGGCAATCGCTGCCTGCCTTGCTTTCCCTTAGCCGGATGGACCAGCTAGCGACTTAGACCCGGTAGGGGATCGAGATTGGTCGTCGCGGCGTCGCCAGCTCCGCAGCTCAGTTGTCACCGAATCTTCGTGTCTTGCGGCTTTGTGGCTGATTTTCGCGCAACCAATCTCCCACCCTTCCTACTCTGAATATTTGTGTACCGGCCCATCAAGGACTACGCGGTTATCGGCGACACGCACACCGCCGCGCTGATCAGTTCGGAAGGTTCGCTGGACTGGGCCTGCCTGCCGCACTTCAACAGCGGTGCGGTCTTCCTGCGCCTCCTGGACGACGAAAAGGGCGGCTATTGCACCGTTACTCCGGAAAATGTAAAGCAGCGTTCGCGCCGCTATCTGCCCGGCACCAACATCCTGGAGACCACGTTCACTACCGGCTCGGGTGTACTGCAACTGACGGACTTCATGCCTCTGCGCCGCCGTCGCGAGGTGACTCACGCCGGCCAGGACGTGGACAGTGACCACCAGATTGTCCGCCTGCTGCGTTGCGTTTCGGGGAACGTTGATGCGCAGATCGAACTGCGCCCCACCTTCGATTTTGCCCGTGTCCAGGCGAAAGCCGAAACTCGCGACGGCGTGCTGGTTTTTCGCACCCGGCATGATGAACTGCACGTTCTCGGCACGGCATTTCAGATTCTCGACAATGGGCAAGCCACTGCGCGTGTGCATCTGCAGGCGGGCGAAGCCACGTTTGTGTGTCTGCGCCACGCCGCCTCGGGCAGCACGATAACACCGATGGATCTGCCGCGGGCCGAAGCCCTGCTCGACGAAACCCAGGAATATTGGGAAACCTGGCTTCGAAGCAGCCACTACCGAGGACCTTATCGCGATTCCGTCCTGCGCGGCGCGCTTATTTCCAAGCTGCTTACGTTCGAGCCTTCGGGAGCGATCGTGGCTGCGCCCACCTCCTCGCTTCCCGAGCAGATTGGGGGCGAGCGCAACTGGGACTACCGCTTTACCTGGCTGCGCGATGCCAGCTTCACCCTCACCGCCCTGATGGTCCTCGGCTATTACCACGAAGCCAGCGATTTTCTTCACTTTTATCGCCGCACCTGCCCCGACCCAGGAAAATCGTTCCAGATTCTTTACGGAATTGACGGTGAGCGCGAACACAAGGAACTCGAACTCAAGCACCTTAGCGGCTACCGCAACTCGCGCCCGGTGCGCGTTGGCAACGCCGCGGCGCGGCAGACGCAACTCGATGTTTATGGCGAACTGATGCAATGCATTTACCTCTATATCATCCATGAGGCGTTTGCTCAGCATCGCCGGCCATTCATGGCTGAGCTCTGGGGGATGGTGTGCCAGATTGCAGACCACGTGGCGCGGGTCTGGCGCGAGCCGGACAGCGGCTTATGGGAGATGCGCGGCAAGCAGCGCCACTTTGTCGATTCCAAGGCGCTGTGCTGGACCGCACTCGACCGCGCCCTGAAACTGGCCGATGTCCTGCGCAGAAAGGCGGATGTCGCAACCTGGAAGCGCGAACGCGATGCTGCCTACCGCAGCATTATGGAGAATGGCTTCAATGGCAAAATCAGCGCTTTTGTCCAGTCGTATGGCTCGGAAGCGCTGGATGCTTCCGCGCTGCGCCTGCCCATAGTGGGGTTGGTGGGCGCCGGCGACCCACGCATGCTCTCCACCGTTCAGAAAATTGAGCAGCAACTGGTGCGCAAGGGACTGGTCTATCGCTACCGCCGGGTGGATGACGGCGTTTCCGGCGAGGAGAAGGGAACATTTGCCATGTGTACCTTCTGGCTGATTGACGCCTACATTCTGCTGGGACGCCTGCGCGAGGCCGAGGATCTGTTCGAGCACGTGTTGTCATTCCAGAATGATGTTGGCCTGTTCTCCGAGGAAATTGATCCGGACACCGGCGAGCAACTGGGCAATTTTCCGCAGGCGTTCACCCATATTTCGCTGATCAATTCCGCCGCCCGCCTGGAAGCCGCGCGCGAGGGCCGCAAAACTGTGCCCCACGCCATCATCGAAGGTGGATCGCATCAGGCCGCGTGAGGCACGGCTAGTTTTGCAGCTTCTTCGACGCGGATGCACGCGGATTCAAGCCGACCTTCACTTCACACTGACCAAGGACCAGACGCTCTCTGGAGAGATTGTTCTTGCAGACTAAGCCGACAGAAGAAAACGGCGTTGCCCGCTTTCCATACAGGCAACGCCGTGTTTCTCACGTCCCGGCTGAACCGCGCTACTGAATTTTTCTCATCTCTGGCATGAATCGCTGACCATCTTCACATCTGTGATTTTCAAATGGCCATGCTCGGCATGCTGTTTCGTAGCACCCGTATCTGTTGCTGCTTGCTTTGCGTCCTCTTTCAAATTGTGGGCCTTCGCGTTGGACACAACTCCCGTCGCGGTTATCGTATGTCCCACATGATCGGCAAGGGCGGCCCGGCTGCTCCGCACCTCCCAGGTGCTTCCGTCATTTGCGGTCAGCAAGAACTCATTCGCACTGTCGCCTTTTGACAAGCAGCCTGTAATCGTCCTCACATCGGATTTTGAGTTGGATTGGCTGCTCGTATCCTGCGCAAACACCCAGGACGCGCAGAGTGCAATCACAGCCGTACAAAGCACTAACTTTGCCTTCATATATCCTCCTCTGGCGTGGGTCGTATGATGCTGCCTTAATAGGGCAAGTTGTAGGGTGTCGCGGGTACCAGACACTCACGATCAGATGAGCCAAATATCCGCTCAGCTGATGCGTGCCCCGCTTGATGGGGAGGCAAGAAGAATTCATTAACTCAGCCCTGATCCTTGATTGGTTATACTGCCGGAGGATGAAAGAGCTCCAAGCCGCGATCGAGCGCTTTTTTGCCCCGTCCAAGGAAGCGCACACGCAGGAAGCGCGCCAGGCGTTTTTGGAATTGCGCGAGGCGTTGACCCAGGGCCGTGTCCGTGCCGCTGAAAAGAAAGGCGACCGCTGGGTGGTCAACGCCTGGGTGAAGCAGGGCATCCTGCTCGGCTTCCGCCTGGGCGAACTGGTGGAGATGCAAAACGGCGGCGCTCTCTCCTTCGTGGATAAGGACACTTTTCCCCTGCGCCGTTTTCATCCCGCCGGCAATGTGCGCGTGGTGCCGGGCGGATCCTCGGTGCGCCAGGGAGCCTATGTGGCGCCTTCGGTCATCTGCATGCCGCCTATGTACATCAACGTGGGCGCCTACGTGGACGAAGGCACGCTGGTGGATTCGCACGCCCTGGTTGGCTCCTGCGCCCAGATTGGCAAGCGCGTTCACCTTAGCGCGGCGGCGCAGATTGGCGGCGTGCTGGAGCCGGTGAACGCCGCGCCCGTGATCGTTGAAGATGATGCG
>DASSQB010000077.1:0-6344 GCA_035702725.1 Terriglobales bacterium
CGCGCGCCGCACCCGTTGTCTGCAAAAGAAAAGGCGGCACTCGCCCTCGCCATCACCTGGGTTGCCGGATTTGTGGACGCTGTCGGCTACCTGGTTCTCTCCCACATCTATACCTCCAACATGAGCGGCAACACTGTAAGCGTTGGCCTGCACACCGCTCTGCTCAACTGGAGCGAAGTGGCGCGCGAGGGCTGGCCGATCCTGATGTTCGTGGCCGGACTGGTCTTCTGCGCGCTCATTCACGATACCGGCAAGCGTGCCGGCATCGTTGCCACTTCGTCTGTCACCTTCGGCCTGGAGGCCGCCATGCTGGCCGCCTTCATCCCCCTCAGCCTTGCTCATCTGCACGATGGGCAGGTGCAGACCCAGTCCGCCTCACTGTTTTACCTGATCGTCGCTCTTCCCGCTCTCGCCATGGGCTTGCAGAACGCCACCATCAGCCATGTGGGCGCCCTCTCCCTGCGCACCACTCACGTCACGGGATCGCTGACCACCTTGGCAGAGGCACTTTCCGTTTATATTTTCTGGCTGTACGACCGCACCCGCGGCCGCTTTCGGCACCGCATCAGGATTGCTTTGCGCCTCACTCCACGGCAAAAATCCGCTCAGGCGCTCGCCCTCATGACCGGCTCCTGGCTTGCCTTTGTGGCGGGCGCAGCTTGTGGCGCTGTTCTCAATTCGAAATGGCACACGGCGTGCCTCGTTCTTCCCATTTGCCTGCTGCTTGTTCTCGCCGTGGTAGACATCTTTCATCCCATCGCCGTCGCCTGGGCCAAGCACGTCGAGTAACTGGCGCAGCGTGAGTCAGCAGGGCACCCTGGTCTTGAATGCCCTTCAATTCTGTCATGTTGAGCGAGGGCGCATGCCCGAGTCGAAACACCCCTGAGCCTTCAAATCATTGCTTCAGTTGAAGGGAGTTCTCTGCAAAATGTTAATAAGCTTTGCTCCATGCTCATCCGCGTTAATCGGCGGCAAATGAATTAGTCTCTGGCGGCAGCGACCAACAACTAACGGCTGGTGCCCAAATCAGGTAAGCTGTTTCGCTCACTATGCGATTGCGCGACAAGGTAGCTCTTATCACCGGCGGCACCTCCGGTATCGGCGAGGCTACAGCCGTGCTTTTTTCCCAGGAAGGCGCGCGCGTGGCCATCACCGGCCGCAGCGTGGAACGTGGCCAGAAGCTTGCGCGAAAGATCGAAACGGCAGGCGGCCAGGCAATTTTCCTGGAATGCGATGTGCGCCATGCCGAACACTGCCGCCGCGCGGTGGAGGAAACGCTTAAAGCCTTCGGCCGCCTCGACGTGCTCTTCAACAACGCCGGCGTCTACTATCCGCACACTGCGCTCGACTGCACCGAGGAAGAATGGGATCTGCAGGTTGACATCAACCTGAAGGGCACCTTCCTCATGTCGAAATATGCCCTGCCGGGCATGATCGCGCAGGGCAGCGGCGTCATCATCAACAACAGCTCGGGATGGGGCCTCGTGGGCGGCGACGCCGCAGTTGCGTATTGCGCCTCCAAAGGCGGTGTGGTGCTGCTCACCAAGGCCATGGCCATTGACCACGGCCGCCAGGGCATTCGCGTCAATTGCATCTGCCCGGGCGATGTGGACACGCCCATGCTCCCCGAAGATGCCCGCATGCGCGGCCTGAAGTGGCAGGACTACCTGGCCGGTGCCGCCAATCGTCCCATGGGACGCATTGGCACGCCCGAGGAGATTGCCAAGGCGGTGCTCTTTCTCGCCAGCGACGACTCTTCCTTCATCACGGGAGCGGCGTTGGCGGTAGATGGCGGCGGCACCGCCGATTGAAAGTCGGAGCCCCGGATTTAGTAGCCAGGGGTCAGTGTTTGCGTGACTACACTCCTCAACACTGGTCATGTTGAGCGAGGGCGCACGCCCGAGTCGAAACACCCCTGCGCGGCTAATGGTGCCGTGAGGTTGCAGGGAGTTCCGATGAGAGAACTCCCTGGAGCGATTACCTAGAAGTTGACAAACGCAGGGGTCCTTCGACTCCGCTCAGAATGACATTCAGAAGAGACGGTTCGACAACTAAGAAATCGGCGTTCATCCGCGGCGAATTGAAGGTGCTTCGGGCGGCCGATGACCGCCCGGTGTTATTATTCCCGGTCCCTTCCAGGAGGCACCCATGCGCATTTTCGCAACACTTGCGGCTGGCCTGACTCTGGCAAGCGCGGCCGTTGGACAGCAGCTTGCTCCGCCGGTCAATCCCGCTCAGGTCACGGTCATCCGCGCCGGTACTCTAATTGACCCGCGAGCTGAGAGTCCTCTGCACAACCAGGTCATCATCATTCGTGGCGACAAAGTCGAGAGCGTCGGCGCCGCCGGCGCCCGCATCCCCGCGGGAGCCACGGTAATTGACCTGTCCCGGGCCACCGTTCTCCCCGGCCTGGCGGATTGCCACACCCACATCCTGCTGCAGGGCGAAGACCCGCATGAAGGCGGCTACGACGCCAACATCCTGAAATATCCTTTGGGCCTGCGCGCCGCTCGCGGCACCGTGTCTGTTCGTCGCGCACTGGAAGAAGGCTTCACCACTCTGCGCGACGTGGAAACCGAGGGCGCCGGCTACCTCGACGTGGGCATCAAGCAAGCCATCAATGGTGGCTACATTCCCGGCCCGCGCCTGTTCGTCTCCACCCTGGCCATTTCCACCACCGGCGGCTATCCCCTGGAAGGCTACGCGCCCGAGCTGAACATGCCCAAGGGTGCGCAGATTGTGGACGGCCCGGTGGAAGCGCGCAAGGCCGCCCGCGAGCAGCTCGACCACGGCGCGGACTGGATCAAGGTTTACATGACCCACCGCTCCTGGCTGGACAAGCAGGGCAACCTCGTCTCCCAGCCCACCCTCACGGTCGAAGAACTGAAGGCCATCGTGGACGAAACCCACGGCTGGCAGAAAAAGGTGGCCTGCCATGCCTACGGCGGCATCGGCCTGCACCGCGCGCTGGACGGCGGCTGCGATTCCATCGAGCACGGCCTCGAGCTCGACGACTCTGCCATCGCACAAATGAAGCGCCAGGGCACCTGGTACGTGCCCACCCTAAGCGTCTACTACACCGACTGGGCGCCGGAGAACACGCCCGATGGCGAGCGCGACCGCAAGCGCGCCTCCGACCACGAAGTCTCCTTCAAGCACGCCATGAGCGCCGGCCTGAAGATCGCCTTCGGCACCGATATGGGCGGCATCAAGTGGAGCGAGCCCATTGCCCAGGAGTTCGGCCGCATGGTTGAATTCGGCATGTCGCCCATGGACGCCATCCGCAGCGCCACGGTGCGTGCCGCCGAGCTGCTCGACATGCCGGGCCAGATCGGAGTGATCGCGCCCGGCGCCTATGCCGATATCATCGCTGTTTCGGGCGACCCCCTGCGCGACATCAACCAGCTCGAACACGTTGCTTTCGTCATGAAAGGCGGCCAGGTCTATAAAAACGACCTGAAATAAAGCACTCAGCATTCAGCACTCGGCATTCAGTCCTTTAGGGGGATGAGGCAGACAAAAACGCCCCAAGGGCTGAATGCTGAGTGCTGATGGCTGCTTTTCCCCTTGACTCCGCCCCGCTTCCGACGATAATGCTGCGGTTCGAGAGTGCGGGACGAGGAGGCCTTATGAACGTCCTGGAACTGTGCGATCGCGAAATCGCCGCCGTTTCCCTGGAGGCCAGCGTGGCCGATTCCATCGGCATGATGCTCGACCTGCACGTGGGCGCGGTCTCGGTAGTAGATGGCGAGCGCCGCGTGGCCGGAATCTTTACCGAGCGCGACGTCCTCCAGAAAATCTCCCTCAGCGGCCGCAATCCCACCACCATTCCCGTGCGCGAGGTCATGACCACGCCGGTGGAAATGGCCACGCTGAACACTGGCGCCGGCGAGGCCCTCGCGACCATGGTAGAGCAGCACTATCGTCACCTTCCCGTGGTGGATGATGAAGGCAAGCTCCTGGGCATGCTATCCATACGCAACTTGTTGCAGGCGCGCGTCGATGACCTGACTCGCGAGCTCGATGCCCTGGAGCAGTACACTGCCAGCGACGGCATCGGCGGCGACTGACGCCCAATTGCGATTTCGTTAACTACCCTCGTGTCATTCTGAGCGAGCGCTCACCGCGCTATAGCGGTGAGCACGACCGAAGAACCTATGCATTATGTGGCGCGGGCACCCTCCCCCGCGTGCGCGCGTCATGCGCGCTACCGCTGCGTGTTGCTGCCATTACGAATTCTTACTCTCCACCGCACCAGCCCGAAGGGGCGACACAGCTTGTCCACCCCTTTAATCCCCGACAGCGCGGGCAGAACTGTATTTCCCTGTTGCGCCGTGATAGTCTCCCGAACGCGCTGATTGCTGACTGCTGCTTAATGCCCAACCGCGCCTCTTCCATTACCGTGGCTGCCGTCCGCATCGCCACCGGCGTCTTCTTTTTGTTTTTCGCCGAATACAAGCTGGCTGACTCGGTTTTCGCTAACACGACTTTTCCCGATCAGTGGCTGCAACAATTCATCTCTGGAGGCGCAGTCAGCTTCTATGCCGGTTTTCTGCAGAAAGTGGTGCTCCCGCATCACATTTTGTTCGGTTACCTGGTGGGAATTCTCGAACTCTTCATCGGAATTTCCCTGATACTGGGTTTCTGGGTGCGGGCCGCCTCCGTTCTAGGCGTGCTGCACATGCTCAGCCTCACTTTCGCCACGTGGTGGGAACCCGGACACAACCTGCCCAAATGGCGCTACTTCGGCAACGAACTCGATCATCTGCCCCTGCTGTTTCTTTTCCTCATCTTCTTTAGCGCGAACGCCGGCTGCACCTGGGGGCTGGATGGCGTGCTTCGCCGGCGCAAGCTTCAAAGAACCAGCTTTCTTCGCGAGGAGTGAATGAAGAACCTGACTCAGCGGTTTTCGGCATTAGCAATTGCGGTCCTGATGTTGGCCACTTGGATGGTCGCCCAGTCTGAGCCCGGCCCTCAGAAGGCTGCGCCTCGGCCCGTCGTGGTGCACGCGGCGCGCCTGTTGCACGTGCGCAGCGGCCGCACTCTCACAGACCAGTTCATCGTCATTGAAAACGAGCGCATCGTTAGCATCACTCCCGCTGCCCAGGCCAAGGTGCCTCCCGGCGCCCAGCGCATTGAGTTGCCCGACCTTACGGTCATGCCCGGGCTGATTGACGCTCACACGCACCTCACCATGGATGCTTACCACTTCGGCTACTCCTCGCTCAGCATCTCTGTGCCGCGCTCGGCGCTGATCGGCGCCCACAGCGCGCGCGTCACCCTGGAGGCCGGCTTCACCACCGTGCGCAATGTGGGCGCGGCCGGATACGCCGACGTGGCCCTGCGCGACGCCATAAACGAGGGCGACGTGCCCGGCCCGCGCATGCTGGTAAGCGGCCCGGCCCTGAGCATCACCGGCGGCCATTGCGACAACAACCTGCTGCCCTACGATTACCACCGCCAGAGTGACGGCGTTGCCGACGGCGTCGAAGCCGTGCAGCACAAGGTTCGCGAAGTCATCAAGTACGGTGCTGACGTGGTCAAAGTTTGCGCCACCGGCGGCGTGCTCTCCAAAGGTGATAATCCGCAAGCCGCGCAGTATACGCTGGAAGAAATGAAGGCCATCGTGGCTGACGCTCACCGCCTGGGACGCAAAGTCGCTGCCCACGCTCATGGCGCCCAGGGCATCCTCTGGGCTACCGAGGCCGGTGTGGATTCCATCGAGCACGGCTCCTATATTGACGATGCC
Organism: Terriglobales bacterium; assembly: GCA_035702725.1. GTDB lineage: Bacteria > Acidobacteriota > Terriglobia > Terriglobales > Acidobacteriaceae > JAICWP01. The sequence continues at coordinate 5,750 of DASSQB010000077.1, forward strand.
GGCATCGCCGCCATGAAGCAGCGCGGCACTTACCTGGTGCCCACGCTCTATCTCGGCGACTGGTTCCTCCAGAACGCCGAGCAACTCCACGTGCCCGATTTTCTGCTAGTCAAGGCTAGGGAGGTGATGCCCGCCGCTCGCGAGCACATTGCCCACGCCTTCGCCAGCGGCGTGAAGGTAGCCTTCGGCACCGACGCCGCCGTGTATCCTCACGGCCTGAACGCTCACGAGTTTGCCGTCATGGTGAAGCTCGGACTAACTCCGCTGCAGGCCATTCAGGCAGCCACCATCAATGCCGCCGACCTGCTCGGCTGGTCTGACCGCGTGGGCAGCCTTGAACCCGGCCACTACGCCGATCTCATCGCCGTTGAAGGCGACCCGCTCAAAGACGTCACCACCCTGGAGCGTGTGAAGTTCGTCATGAAAGGCGGCCAGGTTGTGAAGAAAATTGAGTAATTGCGGTTCGCGTTTGGTCTTGTCTGGTTACCTTGAACTTCGAAACTGCCCCAAAAAAGAAGCAGCGGGTCCAGGGCTTGCACCCCGGCCCGCGCACTTCTTTCGGCCGAACAAACTTTTGAAGGTACCGGCGAGGGGT
>DASSQB010000078.1:0-14873 GCA_035702725.1 Terriglobales bacterium
GATGCTGCCGGTCTGGCCGGGAAAGAGATACACGTGGGGGGTAGTGCTCCGGATCTGATAGGGGAGGTCGTAGGACCAGAGGCCGCGGCCATAAGTGCCGGCGCGGAGTTGTTTAACACCGCCCGACTCGAACATGTGTAACTGCAGGACGGCAACGTTGGGGAGTTGTCCCAGTTCCTTCCAGTTCTGCCAATCTTGGCTGACGAAAACCCCAACGTCAGTACCCACATAGATAGTGCTGCTGTCGTCGGGATCGATGAGCACTGCGTTCGCGGGAGCGTTAGGAAGGGGATTCAAATTGGGACTGCTCGGACTCGCGAAGGTCCAATCCAGACCTTGGTCAATTGTTCGCAGTACGTGCGGGCCGCCAAAACCCATGATTGAGGCGTAGGCGGTGTTACCGGTGGGGTCATTGGGATCAACCGCGAGACTGGATATTGGAAACGAGGTGCCGGAAAAAATGGGGAAAACATCTGCCCAGGTAAAGGGGCCGATGTCAGCGTTGTTGGTGGCCCAGATGTGCCCGGGAATGGGGTTTTGAGTAACCGGATCGAAGCCGCCTTCGGTGCCGACGTAAATCACGGAAGAGCCGTTGCCGGTAGGGGGGCCGCCGCCCGCAATGGAGCGGATAAGCTGAGTTTCATTTCCGCTACAGGACTGGTCGGGGACCTGGTCCAGGACGGTATCGAAGTTGTAGGCCAAGGGCGCAAAGCCGCTGCCGTCGCTGTTGCCGCGCCACAGGCGGCAGGTGCCCACCATCATGCGACCGGTGGCCTGGGGGTCGAGTATCAAGGGTGTGTAGAAAAACCCGTGGTCGCCGCCCACGGTGGAATTGGTGACCACGGGGTCGAAATTCTGGGCCAGGCAGTTAATGCCAGCGCCGCAGCGCTGCACGCTGACGTCGGTGTTGGAAGTGAACCAGTTGCCGGAGGCGGGGTCAATGGCGTTGTAGCCGCCATCGCCCGCATTGACTGAAATCCACTTGCTTCCATAGGTGGAATCGGTGGCGGGCGAGCCGTTGTCCTGGGTGCCGCCCAGGAGCGTGGCAGCGTCGGTGGGAGAGTTGGAGAAATCCACGAATTGGGCCATGGAACCCATGGTTCCGTTCAGGTTCTGGAACGGATTGGCGGCGGCGCCACAGGTGCCCGACTTAAGCGCATAACCGTTCAGGGCGCGGTAGATGCCGCCATCGTTGGCGAAGTACATGGCCACTTGAGAGGGGCTGGTCTGCAGGAAGCTGATGCCGTGCTGGTCAGGATGGACATGGGCCAGCGAGCCGATGGGCGTGCATCCGTAAACGTGGGTGAGATTGATGAAGGGCTTGGCGGCGCAAAGGCTGTTGGCGGCGGTGATGGAACACTTGTACAGATTGACCGCCCCGGCGTAGAGGTCGGTGCCGGAGCCATTGGGCACGGCGGCCACGGTCAGGTTGAACCAGCCCTGCTGGGTGCCGCAGCCATTGTTGGCGCCGTCGCCACAGTTGGTGATTCCTGTGTCGCTAACCTGCTGCCAGGTGGAACCGGCATTGGTTGTCTTGTAGATGCCGCCGTCGCCGATGTTCCCCTGGTTATCAATGGTGACGTACCAGGTGTAGAGCTCCTCGCGGCCGGGGACCACGGCCATCTCGCCGCGAAATGCAAGGCAGAACCCCCGGCAATTATGCAGCGTGGCGCCGGGTTGGCTGGCTAGCTGGCTCCAGTTCATGCCGTCGTGGGAGGTGTAATAGCCCTCAAATTGGAGGAAGGCGAAGAATTTGTGGCTGGCGGGGTCATAGACAACCGAGGTGGCGCCACCGCTGGAGTTATCGGGAAAGAGCATGCCCGGCTGCGTCAGGGCCCAGGTCTGGCCGCCATCGGTGGAGGTGTAGAGACCCTGGATATAGTTGCCGCCGTTGGTCGCCCCCTCGACATTTCCCGCGCCTACTGCGGCGGCCACGACCAGGTTCGGGTTGTCAGTGCTGAAGGCGATTTTGGCGATGGCTAGTCCCGTGAACGGGTTTCCGCTGCCGGACATGGCCAGGGCCCAAGTGTTGCCGCCATCGGTGGAGCGCAGCATTCCCAGGCCGTAATAAGAATCAATGGAGAAATCGGCTTCGCCGGTGCCCACCAGGATGACGTTGCTGGGGCCGCTGCTGCTGGGCTGCAGCGCCAGCGAGCCTGTAGCCAGGGTGACTTGCTGGTCGGTGAGCGGCGTCCAGGTTACCGCCGAGGGATCGGAGGCGGCGGCATTGGTGGATTTCCAGACGCCGCCGAACGCGCCGCCCACGTAAACCGTGTTGCCGGTGGGGTCGCCGGGGTCAACTACTACGGCAGTGGCGCGGCCTACCACCGGGCCGTAGTCCTGATCGTCGAAGCTGCCGCTCGCATTGGAGTTGATGGGAGCGGGGCCCAGCGGCACCCAGCCACCATAGCTGCTGGTGGATGTGGAGGAGGGCGTGGCCGTGGTCAGCGCGCCAGAGTAGGCGGTCATGGCCGAGCCGTTGGCTTTGAAACGAGCGGCCCGTGACTGCATTTTCTGCTGATAAGCGCGGCGCAGAAACTGGGCGGCAGCGCCCGGTTTGCCGGGCACCATGCGCCCGCGCCGAAACCACAGCTCGCGAGCCAGAGGATCGTCGTGTTCGGGCCCTGCCGGGGTAGAGACCGGCCTGGGGAGCTGGGCAAATAAAGTCCCGGACAACAATAGGATGACTGAGAGGCAGGTTGCGAAGCAGAGGAACTGCCAGCAGCCCCGAAGGGACACACCAGATGTAATGGACACGAAGACTGCTCTCCAGTAATCGGTTCCGAATTGGGGGAGACTGCAAGCGGGGCGGGCAAGTTGAGTTCGGCCAACAGAACTCGCACGCTTCGCTGCAGGGGGCTTCATTCTGTGTCGAAGGGAGCCGGAGGGCAAGTAGTAAAGTAGTTAACACGTAAGCTGTGTTCCGAAAAGCCGACACGGCCGGACCTTCCCACATTTGGCCGCCGGAAATTCGCAACTGCGTGAGCGACCATGGCTGGGGCCAAATGTGGGGCACCCGCCAACTGGTCGCACAGTTCAGGATGACGAAACATCAGGGAGAACGCGAAGGCTAGAATAGGGCAGGGGCGGGGCGATTATGGAATCGGACTCGGGTCCGGGAGAAGAACGGCGCACGCGGGGAGTGGTGGGCCTGGTGGTAGTGGCCATTGCCGTAGCTGTGATGGTGATCATGCTGCCGGCGGCACGCTGGTTCTTTGTGATCAGCGTGGCGGTGGGCGTCATCGTGGCCGGCGGCCTGCACCTGTGGCACAAGTATCGCCCGGTGAAAGAGGCGGATGTAGAAAAGCGTCCGCTGAAACTGGAGTGAGGGGTGCAGGTTTCAGCGCACACCCGGCAAACGCAAGGTCCTTCGACTCGCGCTCGACTCGCAGGCTCGTCCCGCGTTCGCTCAGGATGACAAGCGTATTGACGATCAGTTCCGGGCCCAGGGCGGCGAGTGTTTCCAGGGCCGGATCACGGTGCGGCCGGGATGCTCGTGGATGAAAGTCTCGGTGACGTAGCAACTCCAGCACACCGGCTTCATGGTAGAGAAAGCATCCTGCAGCCTCTCCGCTGGCAGACCGTTCCACTCCTTCATCATTTTCTTCTCTATATCGAGCAGAGCCGGAGGATGCTCGAAGTGGCTCATCTCGATGGGGTGGCCGCAGTAGGAGCAGTTCTTGCCTTCATACCATTGTGCGGCGATGGTCCACACCCGGTGCGCTTCCGGATCTTCCTCGATCTGGCAGACGCAGGGCTGGGCGCAATTGCCGCGTTCCGGCCAGCGCGAGCAGGCGCTCAGGTGCAGATGTTGAGGAGCGGCGACGGGGGGCGCCAGCACGGCGCGCCAGTTGTCAACCTTGACCGCGGCAGGGCGTTTCGTTTCCGGACAGGTGACCAGCATTTTCCCGCGGAAGCGAATGAACTGGCGGGCGGCCAGCACGATGCGATCCAGAACGTACAGACCGAAGATGACAAGCAGAGCGAGGAGGACATAATTAGTCATAAATGCTCCTGCTCACCCCACCTGCCAGCCTAAGCTTAGAAGTTTATGTACGTCGAAGCAGTGACCGATGAGCGGTCATGAGGTGATGAGAGTCACCACCCTTGTGCCCATCTGGGCAAAGCAGCGGCTGGACTTATGCGGGACTCGCGGTTTCCTGCATTCCCGGCGCGGGATACGGCTTGAAGCCGGCGCGCTGCATGCCGCGCTGGACTTCGGGGTTTTTCATGAAGGTGTCCCACACGAAATTGGAGCGCGCGTTTTCTGCCATGAGCATGGTGATGCCGGTATCAATGCCGATAACGTCGTGGTCGTACCAGTCCTTGACGGGGTTGAAGGCGTTGACGAAGCCGTACTGGCTCCAGGCCTTGGGGTAGCGGCTCTTAATGGTGCGCAGCACGCGCATGACGGGCTGGGGAAGAAAAGGAAGTGAGCCGGCGCTGGCGCTGGGGACGATGGTGCCGTCAATAGGGCCCATCTCGGGCGGGCCGCCCCAAACCACGTAGCCGTTCTGCGAGTCGGAGGCGGTGATGCCCCACAGGTCATTGCTGTAGTCGGTAAAGCGGCTGCCCAGTTCCAGGCAGAAGCGGCGGTGCGCATCGGTGGCCAGCACGGAGTTCTGGAAGTAGTCGGTATAGGCGTCGCGTTTGCCGCGGAAGTCGAACCAGGCCTGGGAATACTGGTGCACAAATAAAGGGGCAAAGGCGCCAATATAAGTCAGGCCATCGTAGGAGAAGGTGGTGCGCTTCCAGGCGTTCCAGGCGGCGGGAGGAAGGGGATAAGTGAACGATCCCATGCCCAGCAGGTACATCATCATCAGCTCGCTGTAGTAATCCCAGCGCGAAGGCAGGAAGCCGACCTCCGGGGTCCAGCCCTGGGGCAGCAGAGTGGTGTCTTCAGAGAGCCAGGTCCAGTCCACGCGATTGAAGATCTGGCGGGCCAGGAGATTGATTTCCGGGTGGTGGAAGTACTGGCGACAGGTGAGCACGCCGCAGAGCAGGATGGCGGTATCCACCGAGGAGACCTCGGAATCCCACATCCTTTCCCCAGTGTCCACATTGGCGAAGTGAAAGAAGAAACCGCGATGAGTGGAGAGCTGCTTCCACAGAAAACGCAGGGTGGTGAGCACGCGGTCCTTGGCTTCGGGGAGGGTAATGAGGCCGCGCCGGTGGCCGATGCAAACGGCGGTGAGGCCGAAGCCGGTGGCGGCAACGCTGGCCACCACGCGGCTGTCCGGGGCGCGCACGTTGAAGCGGTCCTTGACCAGGCCGGTTTGCGGGCTGGCCTGCTCCCAGAAAAAGCAGAAGTCAGCGTTGATGATGTCGTCGAGAAAATTTATGTCGTCAGGGGAAAGGGTGGTGGGGGCGGGGGGAGGAGCAAAGCAGGGCGAGGAGGATTGGGGCTGAGTTGGCTGACCGGATTGCAGCAGCGGAAGCATGCCACTGCGGGCCAGAGGCAGGGCCAGGCCAAGGGTCGCCGTCTGCCGGAGCCATTCCCGGCGCGTGAGTTGTCGGCTGCTGTCGCTCCTTTCGTCCACTGCTCCGATTCTAACCGAGGGCTGCTCACCAAGTGGAGTGCAGGAACGGCGGTGCCGGAAAGATAACGGGGGCGAGAGGGCCTAAGGGAAATTCCGGATGCCGAGGCCCAGCGCGCGCTGGCGTAAGATGTGAGCAGAATATGTGGGGCGCGAAAAAATTTGGTTTGGGCGCGGCGGTGGCCGTCATTTGCGCCGCGGTAGTGGCGGGAATCATCATCTGGTCGCGGATTCCCAAGGCGCAGCCGGTGAGCCTGAAAGGGGCGGTGATGCGGCAGGAGGCCGATCCCAACAAGGAACAGCCGATCGCCGATGCGCAAATCATTGGCTCGGGAGGACTGGCCACCGGCACGACGCAATCGGACGCCGCCGGCTACTTCAGTGTTACTTTGCAGCCGGGGGTGAAGCCTGGAGAACCCATCACGCTAAGCTTCGCCCACTCCGGTTATCGTCCCCTTATCCTGCAGAACGTGCGCCCGGGCGGGCTGATCGTGGCGCGCATGCAGCCGGTGTCACGCGCGCCGCACCCGGCGCCGGTTCCTGTCAAGGGAGTGATCACCAAAACTTCCGTCGCCGTGCGATATTCACAGAAGAGCACCTCGGCCATGAACGTGGGCAGCGCGGTGCGCACCTTTCAGGTGGCAAACACCGGGAACGTGCCCTGCCATAGCCACGAGCCGTGCTCGCCCGACGGAAGGTGGAAGGCGGCCGTGGGCTCGCTTACGCTGGATGCGGGCGAGGGCAACGAGTTCCGCAATCCCAGAGTTTCCTGCATTGCCGGGCCCTGCCCGTTTACGCGCACAATTTCCAACGATTTCTCCAACAACGGGCGCAACGTGAAGATCACCGTGTTCAACTGGTCGGATACGGCAACGTTCCTGTTTGAAGCCGAGGTCTACCACCCCATGGTGAGCGAGACCATTCGCGATTCCTATCCCGTGATTTTCGGGCAGGCGCTGAACTTCACCCTGCCGCCGGATGCCGAAGGCCCCAGCATCGAGGCGGAGGTGAACGGAAGCGCGATCGTGTTCCCCCTGGGTCCTAACCTGTGCCTGAATTGGGCGACCTGCAACGTGCGAGAAGATAAGGACCAGACCAAGGTCTACCGGTGCGAGCTGAATCCGGGGTATAAGTTTCGTTGAGGGCCTCCTGAACGACGGAAAGGCGAGTTCCCGGACTGAAGTCCGGGGCTTCCACAGTGGACAAATTCCTTCCCTGCTCCACCACTTTCACTCACAACCCGCGTTAGGGTGTCACCCTGAGCGAGCTTCAGCTCCGAACCGTCTCGCGTGGATTGATATCTTCGTGGTGGCCCGCGCCAGATGCTTCGGCACTGAAGTGCCTCAGCATGACGCCAATAGGATTACCGGAATAGTCCTCTGTGTCTCTGTGCCTCCGTGGTGAAGGGATCAGCAGGATTGTGAGGGGTGTCACCAATTGGGGTACTCGGGTGTGGAAATCCTGTGACCTTCCTGAAATTTACAATTCCTGCCAAGGTCCAAGTTGGTCACACAGAGGGGGTTACGTAGCCGGCGGAGAGCGGGCCGCAGGCGAGATACGCACAGGGCGGGGATGGTTTGACCTTCATACCGGCTGGGCGATGGCGGCTTCCAGGGGCGAGAGGCGCGCCGTGAAGTGGCGCAGAAACGGCGCCTCGTAGGTCAGGCGAAGGCCTCGAACCTGCTCGCGATGGCGCCAGACCTCAAGGATGACCTCCACCACATAGTCAATGTGGCTCTGAGTGTAAACGCGGCGCGGGATGGCCAGGCGCACCAGGTCCATTTTGGCGGCCTCGCCGAACATGAGGGTGCCGATTTCCACACTGCGGATTCCGCCTTCCAGGTAAAGCTCGCAGGCCAGAGCCACGCCGGGGAATTGCTGGGGCGGAATGTGAGGCAGGAAGGCGCGCGCGTCAAGGTAAATGGCGTGTCCGCCGGGCGGCTGAACGATGGGCGCGCCTTCGGCAGCAATGTGATTGCCCAGGTAGGCGGTGGAAGCGATGCGGTAGCGCAGGTAATCCTCATGCAGCGCTTCCTGCAGACCAACCGCAATGGCCTCCAGGTCGCGGCCGGCCAGCCCGCCATAGGTGGGATAACCTTCGGTGAGAATGAGCAGATTTTTTTCCTGCTGCGCCAGAGTGTCGTCGTTGGTGCAGAGGAAGCCGCCGATGTTGGCCAGGCCGTCTTTCTTGGCGGACATGGTGCAGCCATCGCCGTAGCTGAAGATTTCGCGGGCGATTTCTTTCGGCGTTTTCGACTCGTAGCCGCTCTCGCGCAGCTTGATGAAGTAGGAATTTTCGGCGAAGCGGCAGGCGTCAAAGTAGAGGGGGATGCGATGGCGGCGGCACACGGCGCTTACCGCGCGGATGTTCTCGAGCGAGACGGGCTGGCCGCCGCCGGAATTGTTGGTGATGGTAAGCATGACCAGGGGAACGCGCTCGCGGCCCACGCGGGCGATCAGGTTCTCCAGCGCCTCCACGTCCATGTTGCCCTTGAAAGGATGGATGAGCGAGGGCTCGCGGCCTTCGGGGCGGAGCAGGTCCAAGGCTTCGGCGCCCACGAACTCAATGTTGGCGCGGGTGGTATCGAAGTGGGTGTTGTTGGGTACGACGTCACCCTTGCGGCACATGACGCTGAACAGAATGCGCTCCGCCGCCCGCCCCTGGTGGGTGGGGATGACGTGGCGGAAGCCGAAAATATCGCGCACGGAGTCGCGGAAACGATCGAAGCTGCGGCTGCCGGCATAGCTTTCGTCGCCCTTCATGATGGCCGCCCACTGCCGGGTGGACATGGCGCCGGTGCCGGAGTCGGTAAGCAGGTCAATGAGCACGGCGTCGGCGGGAAGCTGAAAGAGGTTATGAAAGGCGGCCTTCAGCAGGGCTTCACGCTGCGGCCGGGTGGTCCAGTGAATCGGCTCGACACTCTTGATGCGGAAAGGTTCAATGATGGTGCGGGCGCGCATAACTCTCCCTCAGCAAGAAAACTCCAGAGAGCGGAAAAATGCTGTGACCTGAATCACAGGCCGGGAGCGGGCTGCCGCCTATAATCGCGGCAAGTGTGGGATCTGCCGCTTCGTTCAGTGAGCTCTTATGACGTGGTCTGTTCGCTTACGGTCAGTTGCCGTGCTCTTGCTGGCGTGCTCAGCCGTGCCGGCGCGCGCGCAGGACAGCGGTGACAAGGCGAAGCGCGCGGCTTCCCGCGTGGAGCTGGGGAAAACCTGCGCCCTCGATTATCTGGGAGCATTCGTAGCTGACGGAGGCTTCAAAGGACGGTCGCGGCTGCGGCTGGGCGAGTTTGTGGGCACCATCGCCGGCCAGCCGGAGGATCAGCAGGCTGGGGTTTCGGGTCCGTCTTCGGACGATGCAGCTCCCGCCAAGCAACGCGTGGTGGAAGATTACGAGCCCGGCGCGCATCCGGTGGAGACGGTGAATGGGCGCCCCGTGCTGGCGGATATGGTGGATGCCATCACCAGCGTGGTGGAAGAACACCAGACGGTATTGGAGGCGCCGCGCGCCGTGGCCACCGACGCGAGCGGGCGGGTGGTGGTGGCTGATCCACCGGCGCACGCGGTGCACGTGCTCGATTTCAAGGGCAAAACTTCGTTCCGCATTCAGGGCGGGAAGGACCGGCGGCTGCAGACGCCGGCAGGCGTCGCCGCCGACGGCCTGGGCAACGTCTACGTGAGCGACTCCGACCGCGGCATGATCCTGGTGTACGACCACCTGGGCCGGTTTCGCCACTACCTGGGCAAGATCAAAGGGGAGGCGTATTTCGAGCGGCCGGCGGGCATTGCCGTTGACGGGCCCAGCGGCCGGATTTATGTGGCCGATACCGCGCGCAATTCGGTTTTCGTGCTCGATTTACGCGGCGCCGTGGTGGGAAGCTTTGACGCCAGGCGGCAAAGCTCGGCGAAGGCCGAGTTCAATAAACCGACGAGCGTCGTTTTCGCCAGCGGGCAGCTGTTTGTGCTGGATTCATTCGGCTCGCGGGTTCAGGTTCTGGACGGGCAGGGGAATTTGCTGCGGCAGGTCACGACGCCGAACGACAATCACTCGCCGCCGGACCACACAGGCCTGGCCATAGACGGCGCCGGCAACCTGTACGTGAGCGATGAGGTGGAAGGGAAGGTAAGGGTCTACAGCCAGGAGGGAAAGCTGGTGGGCGTTTTCGGGCGGCCGGGCAGCAAGACGGGCGAGTTCGGCCGGCCCTTGGGGTTGTGGGCAGATGCGCGCGACCGCATCTACGTGGCCGATTCCAATAACCGTCGCATCCAGGTGTTCCAGTTCCGCCGGCGCGAGGAGCGAGGCGGCTGTCAGTAATCACGCCGGCTTCATATGCTGTTTGGCGGCCGTTTCCTCCAGAGGCGCGCCGGTGAGGCGGCGGTAAGCCGCGAGGAGTGTCCGCCGCGAGTGGTCCCAATTCAGTTCCCGCCGGACGCGGTCGAGGCCCGCCTGGCCCATGCGCCGTCGGCGGGCAGGATCGTCCAGCAGTTCCAGAATCGCATCGCCGAAAAGAGCGGAATCATCCTTCTGCACGTAAATTGCGGCGCTGCCGGCGGAGTAGCGCGCTTCCTTCAGGTCGAAGCATACCGTGGGTTTACCGCAACTCATATACTCCATGAGCTTGGTGGAGGTGGAGAGTTGGTTCGCGGCATTAGGCGGGTCAGGAGCGAGGCAAATGTCGGCGGTAGAGAGCCAGGTAAGCAGTTCCTGGTCGGCGACGAATCCAGGCCAAGTGATGAAGGAGCCCACCCGCAGGGAGCGCGCCAACTGCTGTAGGGCCAGCCGGCAGTCGCCATCGCCCAGCAGGGCGAATTGCACATCCTTGCGGCCGCAGACGTGCACGATGTGGTAGGCGGCGCGAATCACTCGGTCAACTCCCGCCTTGGTTCCCATAATTCCGGCGTAAACGGCCAGGAAGTCAGCCCCCTGCTTCAGTTCGGTTTGCGCCGAGCCGGAGTTAAGACGGGAGAGGTCGGGATTGTTGCGCACCACCGCGATCTTTTCCGGCGGACAGCGGCCACGGGTGGTGGCCAGGCTGCGAAAAGATTGGTTGGTGACGATGACCAGATCAGCAAAGCGGTAGGAACAGTGTTCCAGCCAGAGCAGAAGGCGGTGCAACCTGGGCGCGCGCTCGCCGAACTTCGCCGTGAAAATTTCCGGGCTCAGGTCATGCTGGTCATAAACAAACTTCTTGCCCAGCCGGCGACAGGGGGCTGCCAGCAGAAAAAACAGGTCGGGAGGATTGGCGGCGTGCAGAACGTCGAAGCCGCCGCGCAAGGAGATGACCAGCACCAGGAAGGAAGTGGCCAGCAGGCTCCAGGCGTACTCCAGCGCGTAGGTGAAGAAGCCGGCGCCCTGCCAGGGCTGCGGGTAGGAGTAGATGCGCAGGCTGCCGAGCCTGGATGGGAGGCGGGGTTCGCTGAGCAGGCGCGGGCAGATGACCGTGACTTCACAACCGGCTTCGGTCAAAGCCGCGGCTTCCTGGCGGGCACGGCGATCGCGGAGGATGGAGACGTTTTCGATCAGGAACAGGATGCGAGGTGGGGGCATGATGTGTTCAACAAGGGAGAAGCGCAAGGTCCCTCGACTCGCATTCCCCTCGCAAAGCTCGGGTCGTGCTCGCTCGGGATGACAGATAGTTTTACGGGGAGTGCCGCAACGCAGCTGAAGTTCAGGCGCACAGTTGCAATTCGGAAGGCACGGCGTCGGCGGCCTTCTCGGCGATTGCCTGGCGGTAAGCCTGGAGCAGCTTAACTCCGGCGACAGTCCAGGTGTGGCATGGGGCGTCGCGCAGGCAGGCGGAGCGCAGACGCTGCAGCAGGCCGCGGTCCTGGTGCAGCATGGCGAGGTGCCGCGTGAGGGCCTTCACGTCGCCGACGCGATGTACCAGCGCATTGCCCATGTGGACGCAGATCTCGGTGCAAGCGTCCGACACCAGGGGCACGCATCCGCTGCCCATGGCTTCGGCGCAGACCAGGCCATAGCCCTCCTCGATGCTAGGCAGCACCAGAATGTCACTCTGGCGCATGAGTTCCGGCAGGTCGTTACGGTCTCCGAGCACGCGCACGCTGGGTTGGGAGAGCTGGTAGGCCAGTTTGCGGGCATAGGCGGGCAGGAACTCGCCGGCGATCAGGAAGGAACCATCAAGGTGTGCGGGCGAACGCAGCCATGCTTCCAGCGCGAAGTGCAAACCTTTTCGCACCGCGCAAACTCCGGCGAACAGAACGGTGAGGCCGTGCGCGGACGCGCGAGGCTGGCCGTCGGGATAAAACCTGGTTTCCTCGAAACCGTATTCATGGCGCAGCAGGCGCTCGCGCGGGAAGCCCTGCTGCAGAAAGGTCTGCACTACAAAGTCTGAGGGGCAAAGCAGCCGGTACGCCTGGCGATATTCCTCTTCTTCACGGGCCAGCACGGCGGGTTTCCAGGCGTGCTCGTGGTTTTGTGGCAACTCCACGCCCAGGCGGGAGCACTCCTGCTGGACCACCTGGTAGGCAAAGCGGGTGTGCGCGTTAGGGCGCTCCAGCACGGCGGGAATGCCAAGCCGGGCGGCGGCGCGCAGGGTGTGGAGCGCGGCCAGTGGCCAGGTGTGGACGACGTCAATTTGCCCGGCGAGCGCTTGTAGGCGGCGCGCGACGATCCGATCGTGCAGGGCGCAGGCGCGTAATGTGCCCAGCAGTTTGTAAGGAATGCGCCACCTGCCGCGGGCCAGCGTGGGCCGCACGGCAATATTTGGCGGCAAAGGCCGATGCAGAACGCCGGGGAAGACCAGTACATCAGCGCCCGCCGCAGCGAGCCCGTTCACCTGCTGCCACGCGGTGTAGCAGATTCGGCCCGCGCCCAGTTTGTGGGGGAAACTGTAGAGAACGCGAACCGGTTGTCTGCCGCCGAACACGCGCTCACCGCCACATGGTGTTTTGACCCCACAGCCGCTGCCATTGCTGCTGGTGAACGTAGCGCACCAGCGCAGGGTCACGCTGCAGGGGAATACCGCCGAGATACCCGGAAAAGAAGCCGGCACCCATGCCCAGCGCGCCCAGCAGGTAGGGCCGGGAGCCGAGGTGGCGCAGGCAGCGGGCGGCCACGTAGAGAGGATGGTAGCCGGCAACGTAGCAACCCTGGCCGCGCTTGAGCATGTCGCGCCAGGGGCCGGCACCGCCGGTAGGGCGGTGATGAAGAGCAAGCAAATCGGCGAAGCTCTCTGTGGTCCAGCCCAGCATGCGAGCCTTGATTTCGTCCACCACGTCCCAGCCGGGCGCGGTGACCAGGCCGCCAATGGCCTGCCAGCAGTGGCGACGGTAGATTTTGGTAGCGCCGCGCACGTGGAAGCGCGGGCCCAGTTCCTGCTGCGCCGAGCCGTTCTGCACTAGAAACAGGGAAGCGCCGCCGATGCCCAGCCTTGGCTGGGATTGGAAACGCGCCAGGGCACGCTGGAAGAAGTCTGGGTTGAAGCTCAGGTCGGCGTCCAGTTTGACCAGGAATTCCCAGTCCCGGTACTGCAGCGAGTGATAGCCCTCGTAGAAGGCCTCAACCACACCGGCGCCCGGCAAGCGGCGGCCGCGATCACCGCGCTCGAAACAGCGAATCCAGGTGTGATGGCGGGAGTACTCGTGGACGATGGCGGCGGTGCCGTCGCTCGAACCATCGTCTACGATAATCCACTCCGCCGGACGCTGGGTCTGCGCCACCATGCTCTCCAGAGTGAAGCGCAGACGGGCCTCCTCGTCGCGCGCGGGGGTGATGACGACGTAGGTGGGATCCGCTGGGCCCATAGTGCCGGGGCATCAGTGGCCGTGAGGCAGTGGGGTGCGCAGCGTGCACGGCAGAAAATGGGGGTTTGCAGGCTGGCGGCATTCGCGCAGGCACTCTTCATAAAAATGTTCAGTGGATTGCAGGCACTGCTCAAGAGAGAAGCGCTGGGCTACGCGCTTGCGTGCGTGCATGGCGAGGCGGGCCGCAAGATCAGGATTATCGAGAATTCGGCTGGTCTTTTCGGCGAAATCCTGCGGGGATGCGGGATTGGCCAGCAGACCGCTGACGCCGTTCTCGATCATCTCCGGGCCGGGAGGATTGCCGGTGAAAACCACAGGAACGCCGGCGCTCATGGCTTCAAGCACCACCAGTGGGAAGCAGTCAATGAGAGCGGGGAAAACGAAAACCAGCGCTCGGCGCATGCAGGCCAGAATCTGCTCGCGCGTCAGTTGTCCCAGAAAATGAACGCGGGAAGACAAGCCACCGAGAGTCTCGCGGATTTGCCGGTCAATGGGCGGCCACCCTGGCTCGGGCAGGCAACCACCGGCATAGACAAGGTGGACATCGGGATGGCAGGGCAGGAATTCGCGCGCCGCCTCAGCCAGCACCAGCGAGCCTTTTCTTCTGGATACTTGGCCGGCGTAGAGAACAAAGCAGGGGGGGAGGGCGGGAGGCTCTATGCTATCCGAGGACAAGGGTGCGATGCCGTTGTGAATGACGGCAAATTTTCTGGGCGAAACGCCGAATGCCTCTTCCGTCAGGCTCAGGATGTGCGAGGAAACGCCGATCCAGTTGGGATTGGCGGCCAGTGTTCGCTTTTCATAAAAGCGGATTCCAGCCGACATCTTCACTCCCGCCAGGCGGTGAGAGACGGTCGAACTCTGGTGCAGGCGCACCACGGTAGCGCATCCGGGTACGGCAAAGGGCAGGAAGCCGGGATAGTCGGGCACCTCGACCAGATCAATGGCGCCGTCCCGGGCGCGGGCGGCAAGCCAGTTCCGCAGGCGCAGGCGGGTGATCAAGTTGCCGGCCCAGCGCGCGCCGGTTCGGGGCAGGGTGAAAATCGGCACGCCCCGGTCGGACGTTTCGCCGTAGTGTTCGCCAATTTCGGCCACCACCACGCGGTGGCCGCGCTGGTGCAGACCGCGGGCCAGCATCTGCACAAAAGCGCCGATGCCGGTGTGAGGCCGTGGAGGATAGCGGTCGCAGATGAGAGCAATGTTCATAGGGCCCTCCTGCACAGGGTGAAGCCGGTGGCGCGAAACCGGCGCAGCAGATTTGATTCAGGCTCCTAGTCTCGGACGCTGCGCTGCCTCGCACGGCTCGGTCGCGCAGGTGTGTTTTATGCGGCGGCTTATCCAGGGCTCACGCTCTGGCTACTGATGCCTGGACAAGTGATGTACTCCAGGGAACACGGTTCTGCAGCGTCCTCGAACCACAAGGTCCCTCGACTCGGGCTCTGTCTCGCAAGCTCGACGCGCCGTCGCTCGGGATGACAGACTCATACGGATGCTGCACTAAGGACATTGTTTGGGCAGCGGTCAATAGCCGTCCTTAGAACTTAATAGAAACTGACATCAAAGCCA
>DASSQB010000079.1:0-2219 GCA_035702725.1 Terriglobales bacterium
CCGCACAAAATATTGACTGAGAGTGGGCGTCCAGGTAAGCGCAAGCAGCAGCGAGGTGAACAACGAAACGGTCATAGTAACGGCGAGCGCACGGAAAAACGTGCCAGTTACGCCGGTAATGGAAATCAGCGGGAGAAACACCACAACGGGAGTGATCGTGGAGCCGATCAGGGGAATGGTTATTTCCCTCAGCGCGCTTCCGATCGCTTCCAAACGACCTTGGCCGGCGTCTCGATGCAGGACGATATTTTCCAGCACCACGATGGCGTCATCGATCACCAGACCCACAGCCGCGGCAAGACCACCGAGGGTCATCAGGTTGAAGCTTTGGCCGGTAAGCTTTAGCACGACGAAGGTGATCAACAACGTCGCGGGAATCACCAACCCAGCTACCAGTGAAGTTCCCCAATCGTGCAGGAATAGAACCAGAATGATGGAAGAAAGCAGCAGCCCAAGCAGCACGGCGTCGCGCACGCTGGCAATGGACTCGCGCACGATGGTGGATTGGTCGTAGAACGGCTCGATGTGCACGCCCGGAGGCAGCGTGGGGGCAATCTCACTCATTTGCGAGTGAACTTCGTTGGCCACATCAAGCGTGTTGCTGTCGGGCTGGCGATTGACATTGACCAGTACCGCCGGTTTACCGTTCGCAGTTACGATCGTGTAGACCGGCGCAGTGGAGGGGCTAATCTTGGCAATGTCGCCAAGGCGAAGCGGAACGCCCGCCGCCGAAGTCTTAACGACGATCTGGCCAATCTGTTCCGGCGTACGTACCTGCCCGCTGACCAAGCCGAGCACTAATTGGTGTTCGTCCTCAATCAGCCCCGGAGAATCGATAAGATTTGTACGGCGAATGGCTTCCAGAATGTCGCTGACCGTAACTCCCACCGCCAACAATCTCGCCGGGTCGGGCATGACCTGAAACTCCGGGACGCGCCCACCCTGCACGATGACGGTAGCAACGCCATCCAGGCGATTGACGCGCGGTTTGATGTCATACGTCGCGATTTCCCAAAGTTTATCCGGCGGAATCGTCTCGGACGTTAGGCTGTAGCCGATAATAGGAAACACCGCAAACGTCAGGCGGTGCGTTTGCACTTTCGCGGTAGGCGGCAGCTCCGACTGCATGCGCGCGACGACGGCGTCAACGCGCTGGAGCGTCAAAATCATGTCGCTGCTCCAGTCGAAGAAAAGATCGATCTCGGCTGAGCCACGGCTGGTAACCGAAGTAACTTTCTGCAAGCCCGGGACACTGTTGACAGCTTCCTCGAGGGGGCGCGTGATGGTCACCAGCATCTGATCGATGGGCATGACGCCGTTGTCCACGCCGATGACGATGCGCGGAAAATCCGTGTTCGGGAAAACCGCCACGGGAATGCTGAAAGCGAGATACGCGCCAACGAGCGTGAGCGTCACAATTAGGAACAAAATCGGCCGCGACAGCCGGTGAAACCAGGGAGCATCTGGTTTACGGGTGTTGTTTTCCGCAGGCGGCAACCCGGACTGAGAACTCATGCCTGCTACTCCTTGCCTTTCTTCGCGGGCTTGTCATCGGCCTTGTCGTCCTTATCGTCTTTTTCTCCCTTGCCGGCCTTGTCCGCACTGGCTTTTTCTTCTGAACCAGGAGCTTCAATCTTGATTTGCGTGTTGTCAGGCAAAGCGTAACCGCCAACGGTGATAATCGGCTCGCCGGCATTCACTCCACTCAACACTTGAGCAAATTCCGCATTGCGCACACCAATCGGCACGGCCTTGAGATGCGCGTGGCCGTCGGACCCGGCGATCATGACGTAGTCTGCGCCCTCGGTGGTCTTGAATACCGCCGGCGTCGGCACAATCAGCGCGTCCTTCACGGTTTTCGCCGTCATGGCCACTTCTACGGTCACCCCAGGTTTCAAGGCCGGGTTTGGCTTTGCCGCTTCAGCCCAAACTTCAATCGTGGTACTTCCCGGGTCCAGAGCAGGGCTCACCAGAGTCACTTTGGCTTTTATGGGCTCGTCGATCCCGGGAACTTTCAGTTCGGCGGGATCCCCCACTTTGAGCGCTGCCGCTTCTGCTTGAGGAATGTGGGACTTGGCAATCAGGCGGCTCAGGTTCATCACCGTGAGGATGGGCTGATTGGCGGTCGCGAGATCTCCGACAAACAGCGGGCGGTCCGTGATCACGCCGTCGATCGGACTGCGAATCTCCGAATAGCTGAGTTGTGCCTCAGCGTTGCG
>DASSQB010000080.1:0-2026 GCA_035702725.1 Terriglobales bacterium
GACTTCCCCTCCACCAGCTCCATCACCATGTAGAGTTCATCCTTGAACTCGCCTACTTCGTGAATGGTGCAGATGTTGGGATGGCTCAGCGCAGAGGCGGCCCGGGCCTCGTGCAGCAGGTGCTCGCGCGACAGCTTGTCCGCCACGCCCTCGGCCACCAGCTTCAGAGCGACGTCCCGCTCCAGGACCTCATCATGAGCGCGAAAAACCACGCCCATTCCGCCCTGCCCTATTTTTGAAACGATGCGGTAGTGGCTGATTAATTCACCGATCACCGTTGCACTCCGGATGTAGACTAATTGGCCAGAGGAAACTGCTTCAACGCGCGCGCCCCACAATCCGCGCGCGCAACTCAAAAGTGTTGCCCGCTAACTTACGATCTCTTCCTGTGCTTCGCCGCGCTCTTGCCCGGCGCAGGTCTCCCCCTCCGCCGCGTTCCTGGCACCTTCCCAATCCGCGGATCACCGCCCAGAATCAGATCGCACGCGTGCAGCGCTGCCTCCTCGAACTCCGGCGCCTCGGCTGGCAGTACCTGCCACCCTGTTACCTTCTTTCCCAGCACTCGGATGGAGCGCATGTGGGGAAACTCGCGCCGCAGGCTCTCGTGGTACTCCTCGGTCGTGGCCAGCCACACCCCGTTATCCTCCGTCTTCGTGCTCTTGTCCCGGAGAATCACGACAATTTTCTCCCCGACGTATACCGCCAGGCACCCGAACATGGGATTCGTTCGCGGCGAAAGCGGAGCTAGCGCTTCCAGCACGAACTCATGCGGAACCTTCTTGCGCAGCTTGGTGGTGAACAGCGCGTCTTCCAGCGGCAAATCAGACGCATTGCGGCGACGCTTCGGCATCGCACTCATCATATAGCGAACGTTCCCTGCCTGTTGCTTCGGCCGCCTCACTGTTCACTTTCGAACTCTGCCGTCCCACAAGCGCACACGCGCGCCGAAACCAGCGCCCGTTTCCCCTGCTTGCCCCTTTAGAACCAGCCATTTACCTTCGCGGTGTCGGCAGCCAATTTGCTACCGCAAGCCAAGGGCCCGGTGTGGCTATCCTCATCTGGACCGGGAGCAATCATGGATACCTTGCTGCAGGACTTGCGCTACGGGGCTCGCATGCTGCTGAAGTCGCCCACCTTCACCGTCATTGCGGTGCTCATGCTGGCGCTCGGCATCGGCGCCAACACCGCCATCTTCTCCCTTACCGACCAAGTCCTGCTGCGGGAATTGCCAGTGCAGAAGCCCCAACAACTGGTCATCCTGCGCTCCCCCGGCGAGAAGCCTGGCCATACTTCCAGCGACAGCGACTCCGCCACCTCGTTTTCTTATCCCCTCTATAAGGACCTGCGCGCTCAGAGCCACGTCTTCTCCGGTCTTCTGGCCCGCTACGCCGTGCCTTTGAACGTCGCCGGCCAGGGCAGCACCGAGCGCGCCAGCGGCGAACTGGTTTCCGGCAACTACTTCGAGGTGCTGGGCATTCCCCCCGCCCTGGGCCGCGTCTTCTCCGCTCAGGATGAGACCGCCTCCGGCGCTAATCCCGTGGCCGTGCTCAGCTACGGCTACTGGGCCCGCCGCTTCGGACGCGACCCCGCCGTCCTCAACAAGCAGTTGACGGTGAACGGCACCGTGCTCACCGTCGTGGGCGTGGCCCGCTCAGGCTTCAGCGGCGTGCAGATCGGGCAACTGCCGGACATTTTCATCCCCATCACCATGAAGCCGCAGATGACCCCCAACTGGAACGGCCTGGAAGATCCTAAAGACAATTGGGTGGCCATCCTCGGCCGCCTTCAGCCGGGCGCCACCCGCGCAAGCGCCCAGGTTGCGCTACAGCCCCTGTACCACTCTCTGCTGTTGGCAGAAGTGCCGCTCATGAAGCTTTCCGAGGCGACCAAACGCCAGTTCCTGGGGCGGCCTCTGCTGCTCGAACCCGGCGCCTCCGGCCGGCAAGTTCTGCAATCTGACGCCCGCCAGCCGCTCATCTTCCTCGTCGTCATGGTCGGCCTGGTCCTGCTCATCGCCTGCGCCAAC
>DASSQB010000081.1:0-3621 GCA_035702725.1 Terriglobales bacterium
GTCCAGCAGGACTCTAAATTCCATTCCCGAACGCTCTGCGATAGCGAGCAGGCTGTGGTCGCCGTCGGAGAAATTCAGCACCCAGAGCATGGCCAATTCACTGGTCTTGACATCGCGGCCGCCCAGATGGCCATACAGCCCGCGCTTGCCCAGCTGCGGCTCACATTTTGGGCTGAGGTTCAGGTAGGTCCTGTTGTTCTCAAGCAGGTGGAAAACTGACAAGCACAGGTTGAAAGTTTCACCCAGGCTGGCGGAATCCACCAGTCGCAGATTGTCGCCCGATGTATGGTACTCAGGAAACTTGCCATGTGGGGTGCGCATCAGGCAGCCGACCGGCAAATTGAACCCCGGCGAACAGTACTGGCGCTCATCGTACCCGTAGGGCGAAAACTCCTGGATGCCTTGCAGGCGCCCCGAGTGCTGAAGCACGTGGGTAAAGGCGCGGTCAATTTCTGCACTGCCTCGCCGGCTCCTTTTGTAGGTGAAGCCGCCACGATCCCCAACGCAGGTCAAAACCACGCCATGGCGGATGCGTTCCGCCCGGCTCTCATTCAGAGACAGCCAGGTGATGGAGCCAATGGTCCCCGGGATAAACAGGAAACGGTAGGAATAACGCAGCCCCGCACCGGCCAGATGTCTGGCCAGGAAGGCGGCCACGCTAACCCCAGATAGATTGTCGTTGCACAGTGACGGATGGCAGGCATGGCACGAAACCAGCACCTCTTCGCTGCTGCTGCCGGGGACCAGGTATTCGCCGAAGGTCAAATGGCCGTCCTGCAGCGTGGAGTCAATGCACACCTCGTATTCCTCGTCCTTAAGCTGCAGCCGCTGCCGATGGGGAAGGCAGAATCCCCAGTTCTCACTGTAGTAAGAGGTGCGGTAGGGGATGAGGTCGGGCTGCTCGGGAAGGCTGTGCAAATGCTGTTCGAGTTCCTGCAGGCGCATCTTTCGGTGCACCGGAACGCTATAGCTGACCACGTGCAGGTTGTGTTTCTGGAAATCAATGATGCGCTCTCCGCGCCCGTTCTTCACGTAAGCGTCGCGGATATTCCATTCCCGGGGGACGGTCCAGTCGAAAACGCGGGTGCCGGTCGGGACTTCGTGAACGGCCAGAGGAATTTCCCGGGCGATGCGCTGCAGGGTCTGGCGGAACCCTTCGCCGGTAATGCTCCGGCAGACGGGATAAAGCTCCTCTACCAGAGCGTAGATCTCGCGGCCTACGGACTGACCTTCCTGCTGCGGCGGAACGAAATTTCTGAGCGTCGGTGTGGCCATTAGGCAGTGAAATCCGGGTAGTTACGGTCGCGCTCGATCATGATGGGTTCTGCCAGCGGCCATTGGATGGCGAACGCCGGATCGTTCCAGCGCACGCCCCTACCATGTTCCGGAGCGTAGAACTCAGACATCTGATAAAAGACCTCGGTATTGTCCTCCAGCGTCTGAAAGCCGTGGGCGAAGCCCTCCGGCACGTAGAGCATGGTGTGCTCGCCGGCGGCGAGCTCCTCGCCCACATGCTGCCTGAAAGTGGACGAATTCGGACGGAGATCGATAATCACGTCGTAAATCCTGCCTTGCGTGCAGCGCACCAGCTTGCACTCGGCGAAGGGCGCCGCCTGGTAATGCATGCCGCGCAGCGTGCCCCGCCTTTTGTTAAAGGAAATGTTGCACTGCGCGGTCTTCGGATTCAAATTGTGCTCCGCAAATTCCCGCCAGCAAAACGAGCGAGCAAAAAACCCCCGGTCGTCCTCCCGCTTCTCGGGTTGAATTACATACGCTCCCTTAAGCCGGGTTTCTCGAAAGATCACGGCAGGACTTCCACCTCCGGGATGGGCACCACCAGCTTTCCGCCCCACTGGCTCACATAAGACAACTGCTTCCGGATTTCATCTTTCAGGTTCCAGGGAAGTATCAGAACGTAATCGGGACGGGTGCGGCGGATCTCATCCGGGTGCAGGATGGGGATGTGGGTTCCGGGAAGAAACCTGCCTTGCTTGTAGGGATTGCGGTCCACCGTGTAATCGAGGAAGTCGGTGCGGATGCCGCAGTAGTTGAGCAGGGTATTGCCCTTTCCCGGGGCCCCGTAGCCCACAACGGTTTTTCCCCCGCGCCTGGCCGCAATGAGGAACTCCAGCAACTTGCGCTTGGTTTCCTTCACCTGTTCGCCGAAGTGCGAGTAATGCTCCATGCGGGTAAATCCGGCGGCCATCTCCCGAGCGCGCAATTCAACCACCCGCTGGGTGACCGGCAAATTCTGATTTTCGGCGTGCCGAGCGTAGATGCGCAGCGAGCCACCGTGCGTGGGAAGCTCGTCCACGTCAAACAGAGTCAGGCCATGGGCCGCAAAAATCTTCTCCGCGGTGATGAAGGAGAAATAGGAAAAGTGCTCATGATAAATCGTATCGAACTGGTTCTGTTCCATCAGGCAGAGCAGGTGGGGGAACTCCACCGTAACCACGCCCCCGGGCTGCAGCAGGATTTTCATGCCGCCAACGAAGTCGTTTATGTCGGGCACCTGGGCGAGGGCGTTATTGGCGATGATCAGGTCGGCGGCTTTGCCTTCGGCCTCCATCTCCCTGGCTGTCTGCACGCCGAAGAACTTCACCAGCGTGGGAACGCCTTTTTCCTCGGCTACCTTAGCCACGTTCGCGGCCGGCTCAACCCCCAGGACGGGAATCTCTTTCTTGACAAAGTATTGCAGCAGGTAGCCGTCGTTGCTGGCCAGTTCTACCACGAAGCTCCCGCGGCCAAAGCCAAAGCGCTCGACCATCAGGTCCACGTACTTGCTGGCGTGCTGCAGCCAGCTGTCGGAATAGGAGGAGAAGTAGGCATACTCCGTAAAGATCTCTTCCGGCTTTACATACTCCTGGAGCTGCACGAGAAAGCAGTTCTCGCACACCTGCACGTGCAGGGGATAGAAAGGCTCCAAGCCGTTGAGCTGCTCGAAGCTCAGGTAGCTCTCGCACAGCGGCGACATGCCCAGGTCCACCAGGGTATGGCGCAGGGTGGCGCCGCAGAAGCGGCAGCGCGGACGGCGGATTTCCGGAGTCTTCAGCTTGCTGGTTTCGGGTCGGTCAAGCACGACGTTGCTCATAGTAGTTAAAGTGCTCGTGTCAGCGTGCGAATGCCACGCGTATTGGCCTGCAAACTTTGTAAGCGACAAACTTCAAGTCGTTGAGCAGCCTGCCCGCATTATGGCGCGCCCAGCGCGGCATCTCCAAGTAGCAGCGCAAGCGCGCGCGCCATCCCAGGGGCGCGCGATGAATGGCCAGAAGATATTCCCAGAACTGGCGGAAATGGGGAAAGGCAAACCGGGGTTGACACCCGGGGTGGATGCTGGCCAGGCGCTGGTGGCGCGAGGCGAACTGGCGCGTGGCGCGACCCCCATGCTCGCGATGCAAGAACAGCCGCTCGGAAATGCGGTGAAAGCGTCCGTGCAGCGCCAGTTCGGCAAGCACGCAGCGATCCGAATCGGGGAAGTCGCCGTGAATGGATGTCTTCTTCAAAATGTCGGCGCGAATGAGCCCAAAAATCGGCTCGCACATGTGATTCATGCGAATCAAATCGCGAAAACGGAGGTGTGCGCGGGCAGCGTCGCTGTGTACGGGCGATTCGTGGTGGGGC
>DASSQB010000082.1:0-3467 GCA_035702725.1 Terriglobales bacterium
AAGCGCAAGGTCCTTCGACTCCGCCAGCCGGTTCGCAAGCGAACCGGCCGTCTGCGCTCAGGATGACATTCCCTAAAGGAAGTGGTGAAAGGAAGGGCAATGATTAGAGAAGGACACTAACAACGTGCTCCAAATTACCAATTACAAATTACTCAATTACAAATTAAAAAAGCGCTCCACCTGCTCAATGTCCGTTGTTCGGCGGTAGGCTGGGAGGCTTTCCACGAACACGCGTCCGTAAGCCTTTTTGAGGATGCGATTGTCTAGCAGCGCCAGCAGGCCGCGATCGTGCAGGGAGCGGATGAGCCGCCCGAAGCCCTGCTTCAGCGTGATGACCGCCGCCGGCACTTGGTATTGGTAGAACGCGTTGCCGCCCTCGGCATCAATGGCATGCACCCGCGCCGCCACTACTGGGTCGCTGGGCACCTCGAAGGGCAGGCGGTCAATGATCACGCAGCTTAGCTGCTCGCCCTGCACGTCCACACCCTGCCAGAACGACGAAGTGCCGAAGAGCACGGCGTTGGGCGTGATGCGAAACTCCTCCAGCAGCGCCCGCTTGGGCGCATTGCCCTGCAGGAGCATGGGATACTCCAGTTCCCCAAGAAGCCGGTTATAGATCTCATTCATCTGCGCGTAGCTGGTAAACAGGCAGAAGGCGCGCCCGCGCGTGATTTCCAGCAACTGGCGGATTCGCCCGGTGGCGCGCTCGACAAATTGCGGCGTGCGCGGGTCCGGCAGGTCGGGCGGCACATAGAGGATGGCCTGGTTTTCGTAGTCGAAGTGCGAGGGCAGCACCAGTTCGCGGACATGCTCCAACCCCAGCCGCCGGCGGATGTATTCGAAGCCGCCGCCCACCGCCAGCGTGGCCGAGGTCAGCACCGCGCACTCCAGCTTGTCGAACAGGCAGGAGCGCAGGATGGGCGCCACGTCAATGGGCGTCGCCTGCAGGAACACGTGGCGACCGCTGCGGGCGCCCGAGCCGCGCGACTCACGGCCGCCTCGGCGCTCGATCCAGAACACAGTGTTGCGGTCGTTCGATTCCATCAGGAACGAGAGCTGTACCCGCAACTCGTCCACCCGGCGAATGAAGTTGAACACCTCTTCCGGCTTCTCCTTCATGCGCTGCAGTTCCGCGCCCAGCCGTCCCAGTGCCTGCATCAGGCCCAAGTACTCATCGCCGTTCTCTTCCAGGAACTCCTGACGATTATTGAAAGGCAGGCGGCCGTCGCCTCCCGGTAGCACCGAAAAGAAAAGCTGCGAGCGCTCGCGCAAGCTGCCCAGCGCGCCGGAAATTGCAGCGGACAGCCCCTTGGCCCGCTGCAGCGAGCTTTCCACGTCGCGCGCCAGGTCTTCGATGCGCCAGTTGCTGACTGTCACCCCGAAGTAGCTGCCGGCCACGTTTTCCAGTTCGTGGGCTTCGTCGAAGATCACCGCCGCACAATCGGGCAGGATGCCAGCATCGGGCGCTCCTTCTGCCGATTGCTTGATAGCCAGGTCGGCGAAGAACAGGTGGTGGTTGACGATAATAATGTCGCTTTCCAGCGCCCGCCGGTGCATCTCGGTTATGAAGCAGCGTTCCCACTGGCTGCACTTCTGCCCCAGGCACTTGTCCGAGCGCGCGTCCAGGTGCGGCCACAACGCGCTCGATTCCGGCAGTTCGGACAGTTCAGCGCGGTCGCCGGTTTCAGTGGTCTTTTCCCATTCCGCAATGGCGCGGTACTGCTCAACCTCCTCCAGTCCGCTCAACACCGGCTGGCCCGTCAGGTCGTAGAGCTTTTTCCGGCACAGGTAGTTATTGCGCCCCTTCATGTAGCAGACGCGCAACTTGCGCTCGCCCTCGGGGAAGAGCGCCTGTTCGAGGAAAGGGACATCCTTGTAAAAAAGCTGCTCCTGTAGATTCTTGGTGCCGGTGGAGATCAAGACGCGCTTGCCCGCGCGAATCACCGGCATCAGGTAGGCTAGGGTTTTGCCTGTGCCGGTGCCCGCTTCCACGATGAGGTGGCGCTTTTCCTCCAGCGCTTGCTCCACGGCTTGCGCCATCTGCAACTGTCCGCGGCGAAATTCGTAGGCCGGGTGTGTGCGCGAGAGCAGCCCGCCCGGGCCGAAGAACTGGTGCAGCGTAGAAAGGCTGGTAGAGGCGGGCTGGGGCAGACTGGACACGACGACTCCCTATAATACTCAGTTGGGCGGCAGTTCTCAGTAGCAAGCACCCAGTACCTGGTTCCTAGTACCAGCTGCAGCGGACGCGCTCTGGAGTGCGTTCGATTCGTATTGAGGCGTGGCTTCAACCATGCCGCGAAAAAATATTACGTTTGTCATCCTGAGCCGAGTGCAACCGAGCCTTGGCGAGGGAGCGCGAGGTCGAAGGACCTGCTTTTTGACGAAATCTGATGCCAACTCGACCGTCGAAACCACCGCCCGGCTTCCTATTCTGGCCATCGTCGGCCGCCCTAACGTGGGCAAATCCACGCTCTTCAACCGCATCATT
The DNA here is from genome assembly GCA_035702725.1 of Terriglobales bacterium. Lineage (GTDB taxonomy): Bacteria > Acidobacteriota > Terriglobia > Terriglobales > Acidobacteriaceae > JAICWP01. The sequence continues at coordinate 2,489 of DASSQB010000082.1, forward strand.
GGCCGGCGCCGCGCCATCGTCGGCGACGAGCCCGGCATCACCCGCGACCGCCTCTACGGCGAGGCTCACTGGGGCGGGCGCGACCTGCGCGTGATTGACACCGGCGGCATCGTCCCCGAGGACAAGCAGTTGATTCCGGCGGAAATCTTTCGCCAGGCCAGCGTGGCCCTGGACGAGGCCGCTGCGATCATTATGGTGGTGGACGCGCGCACTGAGCTGGCTGCTCCCGACCTCGATCTCGCCCGCCTGCTGCTGCGTACCGGCAAGCCGCTGTTTTTGGCGGTCAACAAGGTGGACACAGAAAAGCAGGAAGCCACTGCCGAGGAGTTTCGCAGCCTCGGAATCCGCAACCTGTTTCCCGTCTCCGCCGAGCACGGCCGCGGAGTTGCGGAACTACTGGATGCCATTGTTGAGGTTTTGCCCGCTGCTGAAACCAAAACCGCTGAGGACAAGGAGGACGCTGAGAGAATCGAAGAAAAAGCTGAAGGAGTGCCTCGCGAGACCCGCGTCGCCATCATCGGGCGGCCCAACGTGGGCAAGTCAACACTGCTCAACCGGCTCATCGGCTCCGAACGCGCTATTGTCTCGCCCGTTCCCGGCACCACCCGCGACGCGGTGGACGAAATCGTGGAGCGCGAGGGCCGTCGCTACCGCTTTATAGACACCGCCGGCATCCGCCGCAAGGGCAAGACCCACCTCATGGCGGAAAAGCTTTCCGTAGTGATGGCGCGCAAGCACCTGGAGTCCGCCGACATTGCCCTCATCATGATTGACGCCACCGAGGGCGTGACCGCGCTCGACGCCACCATCGCTGGCTATGCCCACGCGAGCGGCCGCTCCGTCATCATCGTGGTCAATAAATGGGACCTGGTCGCCGGGAAAAAAATGGAGAGCTGGCGCGGGCGCAAGCTTCCGCCACAGGAGCGGCCGGTGGACCGCAACCTCTACGAGCAGCAGGTGCGCCGCTCGCTGAAATTCC
>DASSQB010000083.1:0-10570 GCA_035702725.1 Terriglobales bacterium
AAGCCCGCCGGGCTACGTGGTGCGTTTTTTTGATCTGCGATTTATGTATCCAGAGCGGCGGGAGCGCCCTCTAAGCTCACGCGTGGTGCTCAACGACAAGCTGAAGGTTGTGGCCGAGTACATGGGCTTCCGTCGCCAGCCCAACCGGGGCGAGGGCTCCGCCGGGAAATAATTTTCCACCGGCGTCATGCTGAGGGCCTTCAGGCCCGAGGCATCTCGCGTGTGGCCGCCACGGACGTTGCGTCTCCTCCCGACTTGACTGTCGCGCGAGGAAAGAACAGAATTTAAGATTCGCATTGGCGAGGTGACCATGCTGGCAATCCTGTTTGTGCTGTTCGCCGTAGGTTTCCGCTTCCTGCCTCATCCCCTGGCGTTCACCCCGGTGGCCGCTTCACTGCTCTACTTTGGCGCGCGCATGTCCCGCAAGTACGTTTGGATTCCAGTCGCGCTCTTTGCCGCCTCGGATGTGATCCTGACCAAAATCGTCTACGGCTATCCCCTGCCTGCGGACACCTTCATCAGTTGGGGGTATTACCTCGCGATCGTCCTGTTCGGCGGCGTGCTGATGACCAACAGCAAGCCTTGGCGGGTGCTGGGCGCCGCTCTGAGCGCCTCGGTTTTCTTTTTCATCATCAGCAACTTCGGGGTGTGGGCAGCATGGGCCACATATCCCAAGACCCTCGGAGGATTGACGGCGGCTTACGTTGCGGGTCTGCCCTTCTTCCGCAATGACGTGGCCGGCGATCTGGTGTTTACAGCGCTATTCTTCGGCATCGGACACATGGTGCACGTGATGGCGGAGCGCCGTTCGCACGCCGCCGCCGCGTAACAGCGTCCAAAATCTAAACTGTCATCCTGAGCGGAGTCGAAGGATCCCTGCGTTCCTCGTTCACAATCGCTGCCCTGAGGTGTTCTCACAAAAAGTTGCTGCCGGAATTTCCTGGAGCGAGAGCGGCAGGATCAGCAGCGTAGCGGTCCTTCGACTCGGGCATTTGCCCTCGCTCAGGATGACAGCGTAGCTTTACGGCGGCGCAGCAGCGCGTATCCCACGATTGCCGCCGCCACGGCGATCAGCAGCGCCGCCAGGTGCTGGTGGACCAGGTGGGGTGTGATGCTGACTACCTGCGGCCCAAACTTGATGGTCAGCAGCGCCAGAATCATGAAGCGCACAAAACGCCCGGCAAAAATGGCCAGCTCGAAGTGCGCGAAGTTCATCTCGAAGGCCGCGGCCGCAAGCACAAACAGCTTGAAAGGAAACGGCGGCGGCAGCATGGCGGGAAACATCAGCGCCCAGAACTCGTGGCGGTCGAAGCTGCGGCGCATGCTTTCGAACTTCTGCGGTGACATGCGCTTCTGCAGCAGCACCTCGCCTCCTTTGTAGCCAATTATGTAAAGCACGATGCTGCCCGCCGCCGAACCCGCCGACGCCATGATCACGTAGAGCAGAAACCTGTGCGGGCTCTGGTAGACGTAGCCTGCCACCACCGGGTCAAGGGGCATGCCCAGCAGCGAGCCGTCAATGGCGGCAATGGCAAACACTCCCCAGGAGCCGAGCGGTTGCAGCAGGCTCCAGATAAATTGGGTGTAGCGCGCCAGTGCGTGGGAAATGGTGTGCAAGAAAGAAAAATTCTACCTTACGCGTACGAAACAGCGCCTCGCACCCGTTCGGCCTGCCAATTTTTGACGGCCCTTTGGTCCGAGCGCCTGTTTCCATTTAAGCGCTGATTTCCTGTAAGCTAGGTTTTTATGCCTTCCCGCAACTACACGATGACCCTGGGTTTCCCGCCTTTCACGCGGGCCATCAAGTGGCTGGTAATCATTAACACGGCAATCTACCTGCTTCGGCTGCTGATGATCGCCTTTGCCACCGGCACCTGGGGAACCATCGAGGCCATCAGCGCGCTCACGCCACTGGCGGTGGTTCACGGCTGGATCTGGCAGCTCGTTACTTACTCCTTCGTCCACGTCGGGCTCTTCCACATCGCCTTTAACATGCTGACCCTGTGGATGTTCGGGGCGCAACTGGAAACCGATTGGGGATTCAACCAGTTCCTGGAATTCTATTTTTATTGCGTGGTGTGCGCCGCCCTGGTCACCATTGCCATTGCTTACCTGGGCACGGTTCCGGGCATCACTTTCCTGGGAATTTCTCCTTTAACACCCACGGTAGGCGCTTCGGGCGGAATTTTTGGCGTGATGGTGGCCTTCGCTGTCCTTTACGGCAACCAGGAATTCATGCTCTTTCCCCTGCCGTTCATGATCCGGGCCAAATATCTGGTCGGGATTCTGATCCTGATTGCGCTCGCCGGCGCCTTTGAGGGCCTGGGACCGGCACATCGCGGACAGTCTGTGGCCTACTTCGCCCATCTGGGCGGCGCGCTATTTGGCTTTCTGTACGTGAAGTTCCTGCCCCGGCGCGGGCTGACGTACGCCTTCTCAGAACACTACTTCGGGATGCGCAATTCTTACTATAAGTGGAAGCGGCGGCGCGCCGCCCGCAAGTTCCAGGTTTACATGCGCCGTCACGGGCGTGACGTGTATTTCGATGAACACGGCAACTACCGCGACCCCGAGGCTGATAAAAGAAACGGCGAATCCAAATCGCCGCCGTGGGTGAACTAAAGGCAGCCGTCAGCAATTAGCACTTAGCATTTAACCAGCGACGGTCCGTTGCGCCCTTGTAGTGTGTGGGCACGGGGCTTCGCCCCGTGCGGGGCGAGGCAGAGCCGCCCCCCTGATGGCAGAGGAGTCATCCTGAATGGCTTTTAGCCATGAAGGATCGCCTCTGCATGACGCCCGGCATTGGGGAGACATCTCCACAGACCCTATGACGCCATCGAAGCGCTCTCCCTGGTAATCGCGCAGAAAACCTGGACGATCCTTGCCGGCAGATCCGGTTGGGCAGCTTTGCGCCCGTAGCCCAGGTCGTGACCCGCGCCCTCTGCCACCTCAACCAAAGTAGGCGATGGAATCAGCTTGCGCGCCGCCTCCAGTTCCTCAACCGTAGCGAAGGGATCGCGCGTGCCAATGACGAACAACGCCGGAATCCTGAGCTGGGGGAAATGCTGTACCCGCAACTGCGCCGGCTTGCCGGGCGGATGCAAAGGATAAGAGGTCAGCAGCAGAGCGCGGGCGATTTGTGGCTCCTCCGCCGCCAGCATGCTGGCCTGGCGTCCGCCATAGGAATGGCCGCCTAGATAAAGCGGGCCTGAGGCTTGCTTGCCCAGGACTTCCAGTGCGCGGCGCAGGCCATCGCGGTCGCGGGCGGCGGAAGCGGGCGAAGGCGGGCCATACGCGCGCATCTGCCGGAAGGGCAAGTCGCAGCGCAGCACGAACCAGCCCTGACCCGCGAATTCCTCCGCCAGGGCCCGCAGCAAAAGCATCTGGCAGTTGCCGCCCGCGCCGTGGGTCAGCGCCAGGCCGGCGCCACTGGGATGCCCAGGGCGGTGCAGAAACCCGCGCACCGCGGGGACGGCGGATTCATCAAGAACGGCTTCGCAATTGGTTTCGGCGCACACGCGACAACAACTCGAATTGTGTGGAGGCGGGGCTTTGCCCCGCCCTGCACGGGGCAGAGCCCCGTGCCCACACAGGCAGAGTCTCTCCTAGGGTGGCAGCAGTTCCACCGGGTCAAACGTTTCGAACACCTGCTCAATGCGGACCAGGTTTCCCAGGCGCGCCCAATAGCTGTGTACCTGCGGGTCTTCGTGGGCGTCCTGGCGCGCCTTCTCCGAGGCCCAATAGCGCACATCCAGGTAGCGGCGGGAGGCGCGGTCGCGATACAGAGTGTCGCGGCTGTACTTCTTCTCCGCCAGCAGCCCGATCAGCCCGCGCAGGGTTTCCAGAGCTTCTTTTTCTTTGCCTTCCAGCGGCTCGAAGACAGCGATGGAGAGGATTTCCGCCATTTGTCGGAAGTTAGTGTACGACCGGGATACAAACACGTCCACGGAGAATCGGGGGGCGCTCCCAAACCTTTCACGCAGAGGCCGCTGAGAACGACAGGAAACAGATTCTCTCCGTGTCCTCTGCGTTGATCTTTATCACTTGCGCTTGCGAGGGAAGCCGCCCCCACGCCCCGAGCTGCGGCGCTCCGGGCGTCGCTGCTCCGGCGGGCTCACCACATTCAGGCGAATAAAGTTGGTGGAGCCAGAGGTCTGCTGCGTACCGGCCACCACGCCCAGCACGTCCCCAGGAGTAACTTTGCCCAGCTGCAGCAACTGCCGTTCGGCGTCTGCCACCATGTCTTCCGCGGACCGCGCCGCCTGCGGCAGCACCACCGGGCGCACGCCCCAGAGCAAATTCATTCGGTTGCCCACCTCGGCAAAGGGCGTAAAGGCAAACACCGGCACTCGCGGCCGATACTTGGAAATCAGACGGGCGGTGTTGCCGGTTTCCGTGAACACAGCAATGGCGCGCATGTGCACGTCGGCGGCGGCGTGCGCGATGGATTCGCAGATGGTTTCCGCGATGGAGAAGGTCGCGCGGTGCTCGCGCCGTCGCCGTGGCGGCTCCGATTGGCGCACATGGTTTTCCGCTTCCACCACGATGCGGGCCATGATGGTCACCGCCTCTACGGGATAGCGGCCGCTGGCCGTCTCCCCGGAAAGCATCACCGCGTCCGTGCCGTCGAAAACGGCGTTGGCCACGTCACTGGCCTCCGCCCGCGTGGGACGCGGGTTTTCGATCATGGATTCCAGCATCTGCGTAGCCGTGATCACCGGCTTGCGGTAGTCGGCCGCCCGGCGAATCACGTTTTTCTGGATGATGGGCACAGTTTCCGGCGGCATCTCCACGCCCAGGTCGCCGCGCGCTACCATCACGCCATCCGCCACTTCCAGGATGTTGTCCAGGTCCTCCACCGCCTGCGGCTTTTCCAGCTTGGCGATGACGGGCACATCGCTCTTGCGTTCGCCGATCAGCCGCTTCACCCGGCGCACATCCTCGGCGCAGCGAATGAAGGAAACGGCCACAACGTCCACGCCGTGTTCCAGGCCAAATTCCAGATCCTTGTAATCTTTCGGCGTGAGCGAGGGCACGCTGAGCACGGCGCCGGGCAGGTTGATGCCCTGGTGCTCGGCCAAAATGCCGCCGTTCACCACCTCGCACTCCACGTCGTCATTGCGGATGGCCTTCACCCGCAGCTCAATCAGGCCGTCGGAAAGCAGAATGCGCGAGCCCGTGTTCACTTCCCTCGCCAGGTCCTGAAAGGTAGTGGAAATCATAGAGGTGGTGCCGGGAACATCGCGCGGCGTAATGGTGACACGTGAGCCCGTTTTAAGTGCTACCGGCGTGCGGTACTTCAGGCGGCCGGTGCGCATCTTGGGCCCCTGCAGGTCCTGCAGGATGCACACCGTGCGGTCCTCCTTCTCTGCCGCGCGGCGCACCCGCTCAATTACACGCGCATGTTCTTCGTGGGTGCCATGGGAAAAATTGAGCCGGGCCACATCCATGCCCGCGCACAGCAGCTCGCGGATCATGGCCTCGGAGTTGGAAGATGGCCCCAGAGTGCAGATGATCTTGGCCCGGCGCTCGGCGACCGCCGCCAGCCCGTTTTTGCCGCCCACTTCTACCTGGGCCGCCACCGCTTCCAGGAGTTCGGGGGTCTCGGTTCTATCCACGCAGCGACTCCCAGGAAAGAAAGAGAAGGACTGAGAAATGCATGTTCCACATTGTTGGGGAAAGCAGGCGCTCTTGGCAACTTCTTCTTAAACCAGGGTGCCCCACCACCGATGGACACGTGGGCACAGGCGCCCTCGCCTGTGCGGCCGGGTGAAACCCGGCTCCTGAGGCGACCTGCGCTCACCCGGACAGCCGAGGGCGGCTGTCCCCACGTGGTACACAATTCACCGCACGTAAACTTCGGGTTCGCGGTGGGTTGCAGGGCGATCTTTCAGGCTGAGGCAGCGAGGGAAGAGCATGGCGTTCATTTCCGCTCCCACCAGCACGATCACGGAAACCATAAACATCCAGACCAGCAGGGCGATGGCCAAGCCGAGAGAGCCGTAGAGAATGCTGTACTCGGCGTAGTGCCGCAGGTACCAGCCAAACGCCATGGTGGCGGCAAACCAGGCCGCGGTGCCCAGGCAGGAGCCCGGCAGCACCGTGTGCCAAGGCTGGGTGCGAGGCACGGCGTGGTGGTAAATGAGGGCAATCACGGCGATGCTGGTGAGAATGGCGATCGTCCAGCGGATGAGCGTCCACAGCGCGAGCACGTAGGGACCGTAATCGTGGCCGGCGTAAAAGAGGAGCCTAGTTTCAATCTGGGTGCCGAAGGCCACCAGGATGGTGGCGAACAACATGGGGATGCCGGCCATAATCACCAGCCCAAAGGCGATCAGGCGCTCTTTCACCAGTCCCCAGGACTTAGGCAGCTGGTAGGCGTTGCGGAAGCCTTCCATCCAGGAAACCATGACGCCGGATGCGGTCCACAGAGTAATGAGCGAAGTGGTAATAAGCAGTCCGACCGGACGGCTGGTAGCTCCCTTCAGATAGGCCACGGCGGTGGCGCTGCCGGTGGGCAGGATCTTGCCCACGGCATAGGAAATTTCCCGCAGCATGGGCGCGGTGTGGTGCGAGGTGGCCAGCGTTGCCCCCACCACCAGCAGGGCGGGGAAAAGCGTGAGGATAGCGGAGTAGGCGGCCGCCTTGGCCATGGTAAAAGCGTCGTGCTGAACCGCACGCCACAAGGCACGGCGCAAAAGGCGGAGGAAACTCCACATTACCCTGATAAGGGTATTCCCGTAGTGCCCGGGACGCAATTGGGTGGGCTGGTGCCGTTGGGCCATGATGGCAGGCTGGCTGGACGGCAACGGCCGCTCGGGACTTGCGTGCATGTATTTCAAAATAAAGCGCTAAAAAAATTAAGGGGCGACTCGAGCCCGGTCGCCCCTTCGTACTCTGAATGGCTTACTCCGCGGCCAGCTCCTCGGTCTCGCCTTCGTGCCGCAGCAGCTCCAGGGCACGCTCGGCTTCCTCGTAGGCAGCCGAGACTTCCTCCTGGACCTTGGCAGCAGCTTCCTCCAGCTCGGGAGAGAGCTTGACGTTGCGGTAGTACTCCATGCCGGTTCCTGCCGGGATCAGACGGCCCACAATCACGTTCTCCTTCAGGCCGCGCAGGTGATCCACGGCTCCCTGTATGGATGCTTCGGTGAGCACCCGGGTCGTCTCCTGGAAGGAGGCGGCAGAGATGAAGGATTCGGTGGAAAGCGAGGCCTTGGTGATGCCCAGCAGCAGCGGCCTGCCGGTAGCCGGCTTGCCGCCCCGCACGATGGTGCGCTCGTTCTCTTCGCGGAAGCGGAACTTGTCCACCTGCTGCTCCAGCAGGAACTGGGTGTCGCCCACGTCTTCCACTTTGACCCAGCGCATCATCTGGCGCACGATGACCTCGATGTGCTTGTCGCTGATGTTGACGCCCTGCAGCCGATAGACTTCCTGGATTTCGTTCACCAGGTAAGCCTGCAGCTCCTTTTCACCCAGCACGGCCAGAATGTCGTGCGGGTTGAGCGGACCATCCATCAGCGGCTCGCCGGCCCGGACGCGCTCGCCTTCCTGGACGTTGATGTGCACACCGCGCGGCACCGAGTACTCCTTCTCCGTGCCGTTATCGGCCACCACGTAGACCTTGCGCTGGCCCTTGCTGATTTCGCCGAAGCGCACCAGGCCATCAATCTCGCTGATGACTGCGGTTTCGCGCGGCTTGCGGGCTTCGAACAGTTCCACCACGCGGGGCAGACCGCCGGTGATGTCCTTGGTCTTGGTGGTTTCGCGCGGGATTTTGGCCAGCACGTCGCCGGGGAACACGGTGTCGCCGTCCTGCACCATCAGGTGGGCGCGGGAAGGCATCAGGTAGCGCTTGCTGCTCTTGCCCTTGACCACGATGGCCGGCTGGCGCTTCTCATCCGGCGAATCGGTGACCACCAGGCGCGACAAGCCGGTGACCTCGTCCACTTCTTCGTGCAGAGTCAGGCCTTCCTGCAGGTCCTTGAACTGCACCGGGCCGCCGATTTCGGTGAGGATGGCGAAGGTGTAAGGATCCCACTCCACCAGCACCTGGCCGAGTTGCACCTGGTCGCCTTCCTTCACCTTCAGCTTGGCGCCGTAGACCACGGAATAGCGTTCCTTCTCGCGGCCCTTGTCGTCCACGATGGCGATGGAGCCGTTACGGTTCATCACCACCAGGTCGCCGACCTTGGACTGCACCGTCTGCAGGTTGATGAAGCGCACGATGCCGTTGTTCTTGGCTTCGAGGCGCGATTGCTCGGAGACACGGGAAGCCGTGCCGCCGATGTGGAAGGTGCGCATGGTGAGCTGCGTGCCGGGCTCGCCGATGGACTGCGCGGCGATTACGCCAGTAGCCTCGCCCAGTTCCACCAGGCGTCCGGAAGCCAGGTTGCGGCCGTAGCAGGCCACGCAGACGCCGCGCTTGGATTCGCAGGTGAGCACGGAGCGGATCTTCACCCGCTCGATGCCGGCCGCCTGGATGGCAGCCGCCAGCTCTTCCGTGATCTCCTGGTTGATGTCCACGATGGTGTTGCCCTCGTAGTCCTTGATCTTCTCCAGAGAGACGCGGCCCACGATGCGGTCGCGCAGCGGCTCGATGATGTCGCCCGCTTCCACGATCGAGGTCACGTAAATGCCGTCCACCGTGCCGCAATCGTTTTCGCTGACGATAACGTCCTGCGCCACGTCCACCAGGCGGCGGGTGAGATAGCCGGAATCGGCGGTCTTGAGCGCCGTATCGGCCAGGCCCTTGCGCGCGCCGTGAGTGGAAATGAAGTACTGCAGCACCGTCAGCCCTTCGCGGAAGTTAGCGGTAATCGGGGTCTCGATGATTTCGCCCGAAGGCTTAGCCATCAAGCCGCGCATGCCGGAAAGCTGGCGAATCTGCTGCTTGGAACCGCGGGCGCCGGAATCGGCCATGACGTAAATGGGGTTGATGACCCCGGCCTTGTCCTGCTGCTCCATCTCGCTGAACATTTCGTCGGCCACGCGTTCGGTAATGGCCGACCAGATTTCGATCACCTTGTTGTAGCGCTCGCCGTTGGTGATGGCGCCGTCCAGGTACTGCTGCTGCACGGACACCACCTGCTTCTCGGCGTCGCGCACCACGCCCTTCTTGTTCTCGGGGATGACCATGTCGTCAATGCCGATGGACAAGCCGGCGCGGGTGGCGAAGCGGAAGCCCAGTTCCTTGATCTGGTCGAGCATCTTGACCGTCATCTCGAGGCCAAAACGCAGGTAGCCGTAGGTGACCAGGCCGCCTACGCCCTTCTTCTTCAGCAGGCCGTTGATGTACGGCATGCCCTTCGGCAGGGAGTCATTCAGAATGGCCCGGCCCACGGTGGTGTTGATGAACTGCCGCTCGTAGTGCTGCGGTTCCGTGTGCGGGATGTCCTGGTCGTCGTAGGCGCTGGTGAGGTCAATCACTTCGCCGGTGTAGCGCAGGCGAATGGGGGTAAGCGTTTCCACTTCGCCCATTTCCAGCGCCAGCAGCACCTCCTCGATGTTGGCGAAGGCCCGCCCTTCGCCCTTCGCGCCCGGCTTGCCCTTGGTCAGGTAGTAAATTCCCAGCACCATGTCCTGCGTGGGCACGGTGATGGGCTGGCCGGAAGCCGGCGACAGGATGTTGTGCGAAGAGAGCATCAGCACGCTGGCCTCGACCTGGGCCTCAGGCGAGAGCGGAATGTGGACCGCCATCTGGTCGCCGTCGAAGTCGGCGTTAAACGCCGTGCATACCAGAGGGTGAATCTTGATGGCCTTGCCTTCCACCAGCACCGGCTCAAACGCCTGAATGCCCAGGCGGTGCAGGGTGGGAGCGCGGTTCAGCAGCACCGGGTGGTCTTTAATCACCTCTTCCAGGATGTCCCACACGATGGAATCCTGCTGCTCCACCATCTCCTTGGCCTGCTTGATGGTGGTGCAATGCCCGGTCTGCTCCAGCCGGTGATAAATGAAGGGTTTGAACAGCTCCAGCGCCATCTTCTTGGGGAGGCCGCACTGGTGGAGCTTGAGTTCGGGACCAACCACGATGACGGAGCGGCCGGAGTAGTCCACACGCTTGCCCAGCAGGTTCTGGCGGAAGCGGCCCTGCTTGCCCTTGAGGGTGTCGGAAAGGGACTTGAGCGGGCGGTTGTTGGCTCCGCGCAGCACGCGGCCGCGGCGACCATTGTCGAAGAGCGCGTCCACCGCCTCCTGCAGCATGCGCTTTTCGTTGCGCACGATGACTTCAGGGGCGTGCAGGTCCATCAGCTTCTTCAGCCGGTTATTGCGGTTGATGACGCGGCGGTACAGGTCGTTCAGGTCGGAGGTGGCGAAACGCCCGCCGTCCAGCGGCACCAGGGGGCGCAGCTCCGGCGGGATCACCGGAATCACGTCCAGAATCATCCACTGCGGCTTGTTGCCGCTCTTGCGGAAGGCCTCGACCACCTTCAGGCGCTTGGCGGTCTTCTTGCGCTTGGCCTCGGAGGTTGCCTCCTGCATCTCGACCCTCAGGCTCTCGGAGAGAGCGTCCAGGTCCATGGAGGTGAGGCAGGTGCGGATGGCGGCAGCACCCATGCCGGCCTCGAACTGG
>DASSQB010000084.1:0-5452 GCA_035702725.1 Terriglobales bacterium
GTGACGATGTGGACATCCACCGGGGGAGCATCTCTCAGAAACTTGTGGATAGCAGAAAGATACAAATATCTCCGCCAGCCGGTCTGGGCTGACCTGCCAAAAACCACCTGGGTAATGTGCTTCTCGCGCACGACTTTGGCCACCTCTTCCGCCACTTTATTACCCTTGGTGCGGATGATCTGCGCGCCTACGTCCTGGGCGAACTTGATATTTTGCTCGAGAGAGCGCTGGTCCTGAGGATTGTCATCAACTCCAATATCCACGTAAATAACGAACAACTCCGCGTCAATACGCTGCGCCATCCTCGCCGCGCGAGCAATCAGATACTGGGCCGCGGGGCTGGAACTGATGCATACGGCGATGCGCTCCCGAACGCCGACGCTTTTCCCGCCTGCTTCCTTCTCCAGCAATGATTCCAGGCTGCGGTCTACCGCCCGCGTGACCTGCTGCAGCGCCAACTCGCGGAGCGCGAGCAGATTTCCTGGCCGGAAGAAGTGCCCCAGTGCGCGTTCCGCCCGATCCAGCGGGTAGATGTCTCCCCGGCGCATGCGGGTCTGGAGCGCTTCCGGAGTCAAATCCACCAGCACGATCTCGCTCACCCGCTGCATCACCCAGTCCGGTACCGTCTCGCGCACCTGGACACCGGTAATCTGGTGAATCATCGGCATGAGGCTCTCGATGTGCTGCACGTTCATGGTGGAAAGCACGTCGATGTTGGCGTCCAGCAACTCCATGACGTCCTGGTAGCGTTTGGTGTGCTTACTGCCTTCTATGTTGGTATGAGCAAGTTCGTCAACCAGGACCACTTGCGGCTTGCGTGCCAGAATCGCATCCACGTCCATCTCGTCGAAGGATGCTCCCTTGTAGTTCATTTTGCGGCGCGGGACAGTCTCCAATTTCGAGACCAGTTCGGCGACCGCTTTCCGCCCATGTGTTTCCGCCAAACCGACCACCACATTTTCCCCGCGGCTTTTCCGGCGTATGCCCTCGCTCAACATGTTGAAAGTCTTGCCCACGCCCGGTGCATAGCCCAGGAACAACTTAAAGATCCCCTGCTTCTTTTGGGGAGTGACTTCTTCCAGCCATTGTTCGGGCGTTTTGGGCATTCTGATCGTTCCCCGGCACGCGCTGCGATGCCGAGTTGCTACAATCTGCCGTGTGAAGCGAGCTGCTAAGAACCAGATACTACGCTTTTTCGTAGCCGCCGCGACGATCTGCCTTATCACCGCAGTCTACTTTCGCGGGCTGCACGTCAATCCTACAACGGTCGGCTTCACCTTTCTGTTGGCTGTGCTGGCGATATCGGCCGCGTGGGGGCTTCGCTACGCTATTTTTATGGCTGTTCTCGCCACCCTGGCCTACAACTATTTCTTCCTTCCTCCCCTGCTGCACCTTACGATTGCCGACCCGCAGAACTGGGTGGCTCTTTTCACATTCCTGTTCACCGCTATCATTGCCAGCCAGCTTTCCGAACGTGCCCGCCGCAAAGCCGAGGAATCGAACCAGCGGCGTCGTGAAGTGGAGCGTCTGTATGCCTTCAGCCAGCAATTGCTGGTTTCGGAGAATATCTTTGAGTTGCTCAACCTGATACCCAGGTACGTCGTCGATTCTTTCGGAGTGACTGGCGCAGCCATGTTCCTGGAGAGTAAGCATGAAACGTATTATCTCGACCCGGGCAGCAGGTCGCAATTTCCTCCCGATCAGCTCAAAGCTATCAGCGGCCGTGGGGAACCGGTCTTCGATCGCCAGCGCGGCCTCTGTTTCATGCCCCTCCGCATGGGTGTGCGCTCGGTGGGATCCATCGGACTGTCCGGCTGCGATCTGTCGCGAGAAACACTGGAGGCGATTGGCAGCCTGACTGCGATTGCTATCGAACGAGCCAGCACTGTGGAAAAATTAACCAAGGCCGAGGCGGCGCGGGAGAGTGACCGTCTGCGCTCGGTATTGCTGGACTCGGTAACGCACGAGTTCCGTACTCCTCTGACGGCCATCAAAGCATCGGCCGAGACGCTGTTGTCCGACGTCCAGTTGGACAAGCCCGAGCGCAGGGACCTGTTGACGGTTATTGATGAAGAAAGCGACAAGCTCAACCGCCTGATTGGAGAAGCGGCGGAAGTGGCGCAACTCGATGCGCACCAGCTTGAACTTCACTTGGAGATGCACCATATTCGCGAGCCCGCCGATGCCGCCCTGGAGAAGCTGCAACAGGCGCTGCAGCGCCATGCTTTAAAGGTAGACATTCCGGACAACCTACCTCTTGTCCGAGTGGATGTTGACCGCATCGTCGAAGTACTCGTGCACCTGCTGGATAACGCTATCAAGTATTCCCCACCGGACAGCCCCATTCAGATCACGGCCGAGCTTCGCGATGGCGACATTGTCACCAGTGTGGCGGATCATGGTCCCGGAATCGACGATGCCGAGCAACAGATGATTTTCGAAAAATTCTACCGCGGTCGAGACCAGCGCATGCTTATCCAGGGCACAGGCATGGGGCTGGCCATTGCGAAGGCCATAGTTGAGCTGCATGGTGGCACTATTGGCGTAACCAGCCAACTGGGCCGAGGCTCTCTCTTCTATTTCACTCTTCCCGTCGGTTGATCTCTGGAAAAAGGGGAGTGGGACGAATAGGGAGCGGCTCCCCATTGGTTAATCCAGTTTGAGAGTGAGTTTTCGGCAAAGTCCTGCGAAGAAGCGATTTTGTCGAATGAAGCGCAAGCGGTTTCGGTTGTTGCCGATCTGCAGCTGCCAGCCATCCGCTGTCAACTAATAGCTCTCAGCTCTCAGCTCTCAGCTCTCAGTTGCCAACGTTCTTTCGAGCATACGGAAGCACCTTCGTGAGCGCCTTCCGTGCACTTCCAGTAGGCAATGGCGACGTAGCATCGAATCACGCCCACGACGGCGAACATCGTGCGCTATCTGCTTGCTGCTTTCCTGTTGTGCTCGTCTCCACTCCTCGCTCAATTTGAGCCGGGTGAGTTTCCGAAACACAAATTCTGGGACACGCAAAACATCGCCATCCACAGCGTGAATTTCGCCATGGAGACGGCCGACGCCTTCAGCACCCGCCACGTGCTCGACCGCCACAACGGGATCGAGCGCAATCCCTGGGCACGGCAGTTCGTGACTCACGGCTGGGGCGGGCAGGCGGCCTACAGCTGGGGGCTGAGCGTGGGCGGCACCATCCTGACCAGCTACTTCCTGCACCGCACCGGACATCACCGGCTGGAGCGAGTGTTGCCCATGATCGAGATCGGGGCCACCGCGGGCACAGTGTTTGGCATGAACCTGCGCCACCGCGAGACGCCAGCGCGCTAGGTGAATGCCGCGACAATCGCATTGACCAGGCCGGGAATAGTGTACTCGCGTGCCTCTATATCCACCGGCAGCCCCAGCTGACGCAGAGTCACAGAAGTCACTGGGCCAATGGAGGCCAGCTTCACACCTTCAAGAATCGGCGGGCGAGCGGGCCCGTCATCTTCCTTCAGATCAAGCAGCGAGACAAAATTGCGCACCGTGGACGAACTGGTAAAGGTGATGACGTCAGGCTTCTTGCCGCTGTCCTGAAGCGCGGCCTGCAAGCGGCTTCGCGAGGCCTCAGGCGCCACGGTTTCATAGGCCTCGACCACATTCACTACCGCGCCCGCGCGCCGCAGTTCCTCGGGGATCACGTCGCGGGCGATTTTGGCGCGCACCAGCAAAATGCGCTGCCCTTTCACCTGTCCGCGCAAGCTGCTCACCACCGCCTCCGCCACGTACTTATCGGGAACCACATCCACTTGGAACTGCTCTGCTTCCAGGGCCTGCTCGGTGGCGGGGCCGATGGCGGCAACTTTGAGATGAATAAAGTTAAGCGCCTCGAGGCCGAGGTGCTGGATGCGCCCGGCCAGCGCCTTTACACCGTTCACGCTGGTGAGGATGAGCCAGTCGTAGTTGTGAATCTGGAGCAGCGCCTCGTCGAGAGCCTTAAAAGAGGCCGGGGGACGGATTTCGATGAACGGGATTTCCAGCACCTCCGCGCCCAGCTCGCGCAGGGGAAAAGCGAGAGCTTGCGCCTGGTCGCGGGCGCGGCTCACCACGATGCGCTTGCCGGCCAGCGGCCCGGAGCGGGTCGGCTCAGTGGCGGGCATGGTCTTTTTCTTCATCACGGCTGCTGGGGAGCGGCGACAGCGCTGCCATAGACTTCCTGCAGGATAGCCTCGGCGCCGCGGGCGAGCAGCGCGGCCGCCACCGCCGCCGCCAGCTTTTCCGGGCTGGTATCGCTCTGGGTTTCGCGCAGCAACCGGGAGCCATCGGGGTGCGCGACCACGGCGGTGAGATGGAGATGCTCGCCGCGTACCTCGGCAAAGGCGCCGATGGGCACCTGACATCCGCCCCCCAGGTGGCGCAGCAGAGCGCGCTCGCAGGTAGTGGCGGTGCGGGTGGCGGCATCGTCGAGGAACAGAAGGTGCTGGCGGGTAGAGACATCGCCTTCCCGGATTTCAATGCCCAGCGCTCCCTGGCCGGCAGCGGGGCACATGGTCTCCGCGGGAATGACCTCGCGCACCAGTTCGGTGCGGCCCAGGCGGCGCAGACCGGCGGCGGCCAGGATAATGGCATCGTAGTCGCCCGACTCCAGCTTGCGCAGGCGCGTGTCCACGTTGCCACGCAGGGGATGGATTTCGAGATCGGGGCGCAGGGCGCGCAGCTGCGCCTGGCGGCGCAGGCTGCTGGTGCCCACGCGTGCTCCTTGGGGCAGGTGGGACAAGCCGTCAAAGGCGCGCGAGAGCAGCACGTCACGCGGATCCTCGCGCCGGGTGATGGCGGCGAGCTCGAAGCCAGGCGGAACCTCGGTGGGCAGATCCTTCAGGCTGTGCACCGCCCGGTGCACGCGGCCCTCAGCCAGGGCTTCCTCGATCTCCTTGGTGAACATGCCCTTGGTGCCGACCTTGGCCAGGGCCACGTCGGTAATCTTGTCGCCGGTGGTGCGGATGATCTCGAGCTCCACGTGGTGGCCGTTCGCGCGCAGCAGGGCGGCGATGTGGTTGGCCTGCCAGAGAGCGAGCTGGGAGCCGCGGGAGCCGATGCGCAACGCCGCCATTCAGGAGCGCTCCCGGGTGGGATCAGCCGAGGCGCCGCGGGCGGCGCCAGCATAGTGATGGCTCTTCTCCTGCAGGTTGAAAAGCTTGCGGATGAGCTCGATGACGGTGGTGGCCTCGGGCTCGCGGGCGGCGGTTTTGAGGGCGCTGATGGGGGTGTGCATGATCTTGTTGATGATGCCGCGGGTGAGGGCTTCGACCGCCAGCTCCTGCTCCGGGCTGAGCGGGCCCAGGCGGCCGCGCACGCGGTCAATTTCCGCCTGGCGGATGGTCTCGAGATGGTCGTGCAGCGAGACAATGGTAGGCACGATGTCGAGGGTTTTCAGGCGGGCCTGGAAGCGCTCGACCTCGGCTTCGACGATGGCCTCGGCCCG
>DASSQB010000085.1:0-8832 GCA_035702725.1 Terriglobales bacterium
CGCGGCGCCCGCCAGCGCGCCCAGGCCAAAGCAGCCGAGCAGCAAGCCGAAGCCGATGGAGCCAAATGGCCGTGCAATTACCGGCAGAAGCGCCAGCAGGGCGCTGGCGGCAATGCTGAAAGCCAGCGTGCGCACCAGCACCGAGCGCACCGCCGGAGTGTGCCGCACGTAGCGCACACCCACCTTCAGCGCCTGCACCAAGCGCTCGTTGCCATTGCCATTGGTGGCTGTCCGCTTCCATTGATAGAGCACGAAGATCACGGCGAAGAATGATGCCGCATTAATGAGGAAGGCCACGCCCGAGCCGGCCGCGGCAATCACTGCACCGCCCAGCGCCGGGCCCACGGCGCGGGCCACATTGAAGCCGGCTGAATTCAGGGCTACCCCGGAGGCGTGTTGCTGGGGCGAAACAATTTCCGGAGTGATCGCCTGCCACGCGGGGTCATTCATCACCGCGCCCAAGCCCAGCAGGAACGTGAGCAGAAGCAGGGTCCAGGGAGTGACCACGCCCAAGATAGTGATGGCGCCCAGGGCGGCGGCGGCGATGGCCATCCAACTCTGAGTGACCAGCAGGAGGCGGCGGCGGTCCACCAGATCAGCGAGTGCGCCCGCCGGCAGCGCGATTAAGAACACCGGGAGGCTGGAAGCCGCTTGCACCAGCGCGATCATGAGCGGCGAGCGGGTGAGCGAGGTCATCAGCCAGGCGCTGCCCAGGTTCTGCATCCAGGTGCCGATGTAGGAGATGACCGCGGCAATCCAAATAGAGCGGAACAACGGTTCGCGAAAGGGCGCCCACGGCGACAGCGCCCGCGCTCCTTCCGGTACCCGCACCGACATCCGCTCGTCCTCCATCACTTGCTCCGCAGAAATCTCACCACAAAGGACACGCAGGTCACAAAGGAATGATGATCGTATTGCGCACGGAAGTACCTCTGCGGCTAAAGCCGATTGCTCCACGGCTGCTCTAAACGCAAGGCCCCGCTCCTCCTGAAACGTCGGAAGCTTGAAACTTATTCCCAGCCCCTCTACTGTGGACACGGGGCCATGCCCCGTGTCGGGCGGGACAGAGCCCCGCCCCTACATGAACTTTACCCACTCTCTCCCGGAGCTTCTTCCACCAATGCCCTGGTTTCGGTGCCAAACGGCCATTCGTGCCGCCGTACCGCCCGCACAAGATAAATCACAATCCCCAAGATGAGAATTACCATCGCGTAACGTACCTGACGCTGGAAGTCCGGCCGGTTGAGCAGGATGAAGACAAAGCCGGCAATGGCCACCAGCGCCGGCAGCGGATACAACCACATGCGGAAAGGACGCAGCATATCGGGCCGGCGTATGCGCAGCACAATCAAGCCTATGGCCTGAATAAGGAATTGGATCATGATGCGAATCACCACCAGGGCGGCAATGACGTCGGCGAGGCGCAGAAAGCAATAAGCGGCGGCAACCCCGCCCAGCGCCAGCAGGGAGATATAAGGGAAGCGTCCCTGGGGGTGCACTTTGGCGAACACGCGGAAGTAATTTCCGTCCAGCGCCGCGGCATAAGGAACGCGCGAATAGCCCAGCAACAGCGAAAACACCGAAGAAAATGCCGTCCACATGATCAGGGCTGAGGCCAGATAGCCCGCCCAGGAGCCATAAATGCGCTGCATGAGGGTGGAAACCACGTAAAAACGAGTATCGGTTTTTGCCGCCGCTACCAGTTCCTGCCATGGGATGACGCCCAGAATGCTCACATTCATGAGCAGATATAGACCGGCTACCAGGACGATGGATAGCAACATGGCGCGGGGAATCGTCTTGTCTGGATTCTTGATTTCGCCGCCAAAGAAACAGATGTTGTAGTAGCCCCAGTAATCGTAGGTGGTGATCAGCATGGAAGCGCCCAGGCCCAGCAAGAAGGTGTGCGAGAGGTGAAAAGCGCCTGGGGGAAAGCTGAAGGCGCGGGCAGAGCTGAAATGGGTCAAACCGGTAAAGATGACCCATAAAATCGTGCCCATCACGCCAGCCCACAGAAATTTGGAAATGCGTCCAATGCTAGTGATGCGGCGGTAGAGCAGCAGCACCCCAAACAGGCAGGTGCCCATGGCCAGAAAAGTGCCGGCCGTGACCAGAACGTGCCCTTCCAGCGCGCCCACCAGGGGAATGGGCAGGCGCATGTCGCGGCTGAAATACGGGTGCTCCAGCAGCGGCCAGATGTAGCTGGCGTACTGCTCAAACCCCAGGCAACCGGAGGCGATGGAGAGCGGGGCGCTAAAGGAAAGCTGCCAGACGAACAAGAATGAGATGAGCCGGCCAAGGCTCCTGGGACCATAAATCTCGCTCAGGTAGCGGTATGACCCCCCCGAGCCCGGCATGGCGGCGCCCAGTTCCGCCCAGATCAGGCCGTCGCAGAGGGCGAGAATGGCGCCGCAAATCCATCCCAGCATGGCCTGCGGTCCGCCGGCCGCACTCACGATGAGGGGAATGGTGATAAACGGCCCCACCCCGATCATGGTTTCCATGGTCAGGGTGATGGCACTGCCCAGGCCAATGCCGCGAATCAATTCCTGGCTGCCGGCGGTTTTCTCGGATTGGCTGGGCGGGGCGTGCATGGGGGCAGGAGTCGGTTATCAGGAGTCAGTAGTCAGGAGTCGGAAGTCGGCGTTTCGTTCACAGTGGCAATTATCAATCACTATTCAGCCATGAGCATTCAGCCCCTAAAAATTGTCTATGGCACACACGATCTGTGGCGCGCGCTTCCGGCTTTGCCGGCGTCATGCTGAGGTCCTTCAGGGCCGAAGCATCTGGCGTGCACGGGCCGAGTTATTGCATAGTGCTCGCGAGATCCTTCGGGCCTGAAGGCCACTCAGGATGACGCCATAAAAGATCTACCCGTTCACAGCTTTCACGAAGCTCGAACAGTGAACTCAAAACCCCGAAACTTTCGAACCTTGAAACTTTGAAACCTGCTTTTCATGCCCCGCGCTGAGCAAATTCACATAAAGCCGCATGGCGCCAGGCACGCCCGTGGGAAGCTCGCGGAAAAACGAATATGCGTTGTAGATGTAAATTCCCTTCCCGTAGTGCGCCAGCAGCAGGCCGCCCTTGAGCGGAGACTCGCCCGGGTCGTGGGAAGCCAGCAGCGGCTGGAAATGGCTGTCCCAATTGTCCATGAAGTACAGGCCGCGCTCCTGCACCCAGCCGTCAAAGTCCTTGCCGGTGATCGGGTTCGGGTAATGGAACACGCTATCCTGCGGGGCCAGGATCTGTACCGGCGACTGTTCCACGGTCACCCGGTCATGACTCTCTTCCGCCGGGTAGGGCGTGTACTTGCCCTCGTTGAACTGGGTGAGCTGCTGGTTGTACTGCACCATCAGGGTGCCGCCATTCTTGACGTAGTCGAGCAGGCGGGCATTGTTGGCGCGCACGGCATCCTGGGTATCGTAGGCGCGAATGCCGAGCACAATCGTGTCGTAGCGGCTTAAGTCGCCAGCGGCCAGCTCCTGCGGCGAAATCATGGTCACGTTCATGCCGATTTCCCGCAGCACCTGCGGAATGTCGTCGCCCGCGCCCATGACGTAGCCAAGCTTCAGCTTGGGCACGTTTACATCCACTACGCTGACGTGCTGCACCGCGGGCTCGTAGTAGTAGAAAGTGTCAATATCAGGACGGCTGATTTCGGTGTAGCCCTCGGCGTAGGCCGTGCCACCGGAGTCGAAGACGGCGCGAATCCTCTGGCGGCCTTCCTGCAAGCCGGTGCCAAGCAGCACATTAAATGTGACCTGGCGCTCCTGGCCACGCTGCGTGAATGTCATCTTCGCCTTTGGCAGCTCCGTGAGCATAGGCACATCCTGTGGCAGGCCCCCTCTCCACCCCTGGGGTAATTCAAGGCGTAAGGTTCCGCTGGCCGCGCCGGAAACGTTGCTGCGCACATCAACTGTTACCCGCTTCGCCTTTAAAAGCGGCACCACCTCCGTGCTCGGGTTCAGCATGACCGAAAATGCCGGTCCCACGGCCAGAATGGGATCACGTTCCCGCCCGCTCGCGTCCTGGTAGGGCACGGTCACAGGAACCACGATGGAAGACTGCCATCCCTTGGCGCTGGCCAATTGCACGTCGTGTCCGACAAATGTAAAGCTATGCCCCTTGCTCTGGGGAACGTAGTAGTCCGCTTTTACCTGCAGCGGTGGCGGTGGCAAAGGCAGCGTAAGATAGCGCGGGTCGCTGATCTGGTAAACCGCGTCTTCCGGCGAAGCGCGATGGAAGTAGGGGCGCGTGTAGGACGCGTTCTGCGGCACCCGCAGACGGAAATTGGCGTAATAATCTTCCCCCGGCTTCAGCTGCGTGTTTTGTCCCTTGTACGCGCCCAGTATCCAATCCTCTCCGCCCAGCAAAGAGACGTTCTGCATCTCAATTGGTTTGTTAAATCCGTTGTGAAATTTAGCAATGACGGTGAACGCCTGGCCAGGCGAAACCTGGGTCAGGGCGCCCTGTTGCGGCGGCACCGCGTTGGGCGCACCGGAGGGCGGCGCGACCGTCGCCACAAGCGAGGTGTTCATGGCCAGGTTGACCGCCTTCTCGCACTGCTGCTGTTTTTCGTTGAGGCGTGTCATCAGGTCCAGCTTGGCTGCCGGGCTGAGCCCCGCCTTGTTGGCGTCAGAGATGGCATGGTTGAGCACGGCCAGCGCTTCCAGCAGAGGTTCGGCGGCGCGGTCGGGGCTCTTGCGCGCTTCATCAGAAGCTTTGTTGATGCGATCCTGAAAATCCTCCAGCTCCGATTTCAGCTGCGGAATCTTGGATTGCTCCGAGCCCAGCCGATCAGCCAGCGCGGGAACGCTGGCATCAATGCCGTCGAAGAAATCTTTCTCGTGGGCGCCCGCGGGTAGTGGCGGCAACACCGAATCAATCAGCTTGTAATAGTCGAGGTGCTGTCCAGGCTCGATGTGCCAGTAGCCCACACCCTGCGACAGCTCGTGGCGCAGCCCCTGAATGGCGAACTGCACATAGGACATGCCCAGCGCCGGGTTCACCGTTCCAGTATCGAAAGCTACGGTGTACTCTTCGCCGGGGTACACGTGGTCCATGTAGAGTTTCTTCGCCTGCCAGGGCAGCAGGCCTTCCCTGATCTGCTCGGGAAAGCGGCTGGGATCGGCGGCGGCGCGGAAGGCCTGGCGAGTCACGATGCCGGCCGCCTGGTGGTTGCCATGGCCATCGCGGTCCGTGCCCTGGAAGCGCGTGACCAGCACGTCCGGGCGATAGGTGCGGAGCACGCGCACCATGTCGCCAAGGGCGATGTCGTGTCCGCCCCACTTCTGGAACGTTTCGTCGGAGGTCTTGGAGAAGCCGAAATCCACCACGCGCGTGAAGCGCTGCTCCACCCCGTAGTAGCGATCGGCCGCCAGCTGCTCCAACGTGCGCACAATGCCCAGTTCGTCAAACAGGCCGCTGCCTACCTTGTTCTGGCCGCCTTCGCCTCGGTTCAGGGTCAGCAGAAGCACGCTGTCGCCTTTACCGCGCGATTCCAGCGTCATCATGCCGCCATCCTCATCGTCCGGATGGGCGGTTGTGTGCATCATCCGCGCCGTGGTTTTCAGGCGCAGCAGCATTTCCTTCAGTCCCGCGGCTCCCTGGTCCTGGGGCAAAGGGCCGGCCGGTGGCAACTGGCTCTCAGCAGCAGGCGACGGCTGTTGGGCTCTGACCAGCGCCAGGCAGAGCGACAGTCCCAGAACAAGGGCTGCGAGTTTTCCTATGAACTTGAGATTGGCAAGCGGATGTGGATTCGGTTCAGGCTGGGGGAAATTGCGCACGCGAATGTTTTCCACCTCGATTACTTCTTTGCTTTGTACACGATGTGTGAAAGGCAGGTAAAGCTTCAGCCTTTTAAAACGCGACAGACCTAAGGATACTCCGCCGCTGAAGAGCCTTGCCCTGTGACCGGCTTTGCCTACTCAGCGCAACGCTTTGCTCCACCCTCCCCGCCGTGCCTCGCAACCCATTGTGCCTGCTGAGAGAGTGCTGGCAGGGCAATTGCCGTGTCCAGGGTGCGGGTTATAGGCCCCGCTCCCAGGAGCACGATGAAGCGCGTTGTGTTGACCCTCTGCGCCGCGATCCTCCCCCTCGCGGCCCTTGCCTCAGCCCTGACCGTGCCTGTCCAGCAGCCACTTAAGCCACGCCAGCTTGCCACGCACCGCCAGCAGCCACATCCAAAGGGTAAGTGGTATCTGGCCAGCACCGGGCACGCCGTCTATTGCTACGGCCCGGTGATGATCGTTGGCACCTGGGATGGAGGCTTCGCCCGGGTGGCGACCATTTGTCGCGGCGGCGCGCCCATGGTCAAACTGAAGGATTAGAACTGCCGACGGCATCAGCATTCAGCCCATAACCTAGTGGCTGTGTGGGCACGGGGCTACGCCCCGTGCAGGGCGGGGCAAAGCCCCGCCCCCACACGTCACCCACACTAGTGACCGCCGTCACTGGGCGGCGGTCAGGTTTCCTCCTACAGTTCTCGCTAAAGATAACGACCCGGCGCCTTCCCGCGTGCTTTAATGAGAAAGAGCGGCGGAACTGCGGAGCCAGCAGCGGGTTGCCTGCTTTCTGGCGGCTAAAAATGTGACGCGGGGGATGCTGGTTGCATCAAAATGAGAAGTTCGATTTGCTCCGGGTAGAAGGCCTCAAGAAGGTCTTTCGTTCCGGCACCGCCGACCTGGTGCTCTTTGAGAATTTGTCCTTCAGTGTGAGGAAGGGGGAGATGCTGGCCATCGTGGGCGAGTCCGGGGCCGGCAAGAGTACCCTTTTGCACATCCTCGGCGCGCTTGATGCTGCTTCCGAGGGTGACGTATACTGCGGCCACTTGCGGCTGGGATCGCTTTCCGACGAAGCCGCGGCCGAGTTTCGCAACCGTGAGATCGGCTTTGTATGGCAGTTTCATTACCTGCTGCCCGAGTTCACGGCCCTGGAAAACGTTGCCATGCCCCTGCTGTTACGGGGCGGAAAGCAGCGGGAGGCGGAGCAGGCGGCGATCGGCTGGTTGCGCGAAGTCGGGCTGGAAGCCCGGGCCCATCACCGCGCCGGCGAGCTTTCCGGCGGAGAACAGCAGCGGATCGCTTTAGCTCGCGCTTTGATCACCAGGCCGCAGTTGCTGCTCGCCGATGAGCCCACCGGCGACCTGGATAACCGAACGGCGGAGTCGGTATTTGCCTTGATTACCAGGTTACATAGCGATTATCGGCTCACCTCTCTTCTTGTCACCCACAACTTTGCTTTTGCCCGCCGCTGCGACCGGGTTTTACGCCTGCAGCAGGGCCGGGTGGAGGAGGTTACGCCGGAGTCACTGCCTGCGTAAAAACAGGGCTGGACGCCGGGGTTAGAATGGCAGAAGGGAAAGACAAATTGGGGCAGAGTTCCCCAGTGAGAGGGTGGCGCAAGCAAATAAGCTTGCTATCTGCAGGCCTTGCAATGGTTACTTATTTGCAAGGTTCGTGAGCTGGGCAGTGGCAGTCGGATTGCATAAGTTTCCTAGGTTTAGGGGCTCCCGGGGGCTTCGGGCGGCGCTCAGATCGAGGTCGCTGGCCTTGGAGAGCTTGGGAGAGGGCAGAACATGTTTGAACGGTATACGGAAAAAGCCAGGCGCGTAATCTTCTTTGCGCGCTACGAAGCCAGCCAGTTCGGCTCGCCTTACATCGAGACCGAGCACCTGCTGCTGGGTTTGCTTCGCGAAGACAAGGCCCTCACCAACCGCTTCCTGCGATCGCACGCCTCAGTGGAATCCATCCGCAAGCAAATCGAGGGGCATACCACGATTCGGGAGAAGGTCTCCACTTCCGTGGACCTCCCCCTCAGCAATGAGTGCAAGCGAGTGCTGGCCTATGCCGCCGAGGAGGCTGAGCGCCTCTCCCATAAGCACATCGGAACCGAGCACCTGCTGCTAGGCCTGCTGCGCGAAGAAAAGTGTTTTGCCGCGGAAATTTTGCACGAGCGTGGCCTGCGTCTCTCCACCATTCGGGAAGAACTGGCCCGCACCACCCAGGAGAAGGCCCAGCCGCAGCGTTCGCGCGAGTCTTCCCTGCTGACGGAGTTTTCCCGCGACCTGACCCAGGCGGCCATGGACAGCCAACTCGACCCGCTGGTCGGGCGGGAGCAGGAACTGGAGCGAGTGGTTCAGATTCTCTGCCGCCGCACCAAGAACAATCCGGTGCTGATCGGCGAGCCGGGCGTGGGCAAGACGGCCATCGTGGAAGGCCTGGCGCAGCGCATTGCCGACGGGGACGTGCCTTCCTTCCTGGCCGACAAACGCATTCTGGCGCTCGACCTTTCCCTGATCGTTGCCGGCACCAAGTACCGCGGCCAGTTCGAAGAGCGGCTCAAGACCATCATGAAGGAGCTGATGGAGTCGCAGAACGCCATCATCTTCATTGACGAGCTGCACACCCTGGTGGGCGCAGGCTCGGCCGAAGGCTCGCTGGACGCCGCCAACATCCTGAAGCCGGCGCTTTCTCGGGGCGAGATTCAGTGCATTGGCGCCACCACTCCGGGCGAGTACCGCAAGTCCATCGAGAAAGACCGCTCGCTGGAGCGCCGCTTCCAGTCGGTGAAGGTGCCGCCGCCCAACGAGTCCGACGCCACCAAGATTCTGTATGGCATCAAGGACCGCTATGAGAAGTTTCACGCGGTCAGCTACACCGACGAGGCCATCGGCTTTGCCGTGGCCCACTCCAACCGCTACATCCCCGACCGCTTCCTGCCGGATAAGGCGATTGACCTGATTGACGAGGCGGGCGCGCGGGTGAAGCTGCGCCAGACCTCGCTGCCGGAGGAAATCGTCGAAGCGCAGAAGCGGGTGAGATTCATCGT
>DASSQB010000086.1:0-5216 GCA_035702725.1 Terriglobales bacterium
TGCCGAGCGGTACTGCTGAGAGACCGGGGTTTGCGGGCTGCAGTCGCAGATGTCCCCGCCACCGCACGAGACCGTAGAGGGAATGAGGACGGCGGCGGCAAGTAGCGCCTTGCTGTATTTGCTCACTACTCCTCGGATGAGCCCCGCTGAGCACCGGTTTGCCATTCCCCTGAGGTCCTCGCGTTCTGTTTTGGGAAGCAGCTCTGGCGGGAGCGGGCAAGTTTCCCACCCTGGGCGCTTTCCCAAAGCCGACGGGACCATCACCAAAGGGTGCCCCCGCCACACCGACCCTGTCCTCGGCCACCTCTTACCATGCGTTAGGGGCAGAATGCGAATGCGGTTCCATGCACGGGCGTCAGGCGGCATGCAAACCCTGGGTGTGTCGTTGCTGGAGTTATGCGTAGTGCTGGCGGTGATGCTGGTAGTGGCGGCCAGCTCCCTGCCCACCATGACCGCGGTCATGCAGCAGTACCGGCTGCGCACCGCGGCCAAGGACGTAGCCTCGATGCTGCAGCGGTCGCGCATGAGCTGCGTGCGTAATAACCGGCACTACACGGTGCAGGAGGCGCAAGTCACCCAAGGCGGCATCACCTACAGCCAGCTGTACCTGGACCAGAACGCGAACAACACCTACGACCGCGGCGAGCCGGTGGTGCAGTTGCCCATCGGGGTGCGCTTCAGCAGTTCCGCGGCCCCGGCTTTGTCGGTTGCCACGCTCGGCTATACCCCGCAGCCAGCCTCCACCGCGTTGAGCTTCAACGCCATGGGCCTGCCCTGCGTGATGCGTAACGGGATCTGCACCAACTGGGACTCCAATGGCAATGCCGTGGGGGTGGTTTATTTTCTGCAGGATTCTCGGCACGCCAGTTCCGCGTGGGCAGCAGTGGCGGTTACGCCGGCGGGGAGAGCGCGCGCCTGGACGTGGTCGGCGAGCACTTCACAGTGGGTAGCGCAATAGGGGAACAGGGAAGGAAGAGCATGAGATTTTGCGGCACAGGGAAAGCTGGGGGGCCTCGTCCGAGCCGGGTTACTGCCGGCATGAGCATGGTGGAGTTGATGATTGGCATGGCCGTATTGGCGGTGGGCATGACCGCGGTGACGGCGCTGTTTCACAGCGCCATTCTCACCAACAGCCGAGCTAAATCGGACACCAGCGCCACCATGCTGGCGCAGACGGTGCTGGAAAAAATCGCCGCCCAGCCCGCCACTCAAAATGCCACCATCTCACTTACCGACTGTGGCGGCACTCCCACCACCTGGACGATCGCTACGGCGGGCGCGGCCGCGCCCGGTAACGGCGCCACCGTGGACGCTAACAGCGGCGCCATTGATTTCACCCAGGCCTACGCCAATGTTCCCGCCAATTACAAGATGCTGTTCGCGGGCTGTGGCGCGGGTGGACGTCAAATGACCTTTGACGTGCGCTGGAACGTGCTGACGGTTACAGCCAATACCCGGCTGATTACGGTGGCGGCTCGTCCCCTGGGAGCAACCGGGGGCAACCGCCCCAGGCAATTTGCTCCGCCCATCACCCTGCGCACCATCGGAGGCACATAATGCCGCGCCAACTCACACATTCCGGGCGCAACGGCTCCCACGGTTTCACTCTCCTCGAGTTGCTGGTGGTGGTGGCCATTCTCACCACCGTCTTGGGCGTGGTCTTCACCGCCGTCACCCGCCTGCAGAAGACCTACAAGGCGGAAGAAACCAAGGTGGATGCCACCCAGCTCTCGCGCACCTTTCTGGACACGATGGCCAGCGAACTGCGGCAGGCGGGATTCCCCTCGCGCCGCTTGTTCGCTCCTGGCGTGCTCGGCAGTCCCGTGCTGAACGATTACCGCTGCGCCGCCGGCCTGGTGCGCATCTCCGCCTCCGAACTGTGGTTCGAAGCCGATATCGAAGGCGATGGCCAGGTGGAAAGCGTGCGCTACACCCTGACCGACAGCAATGGTGCACCGGTGACCGCGGCCAGCAGTTGTCCCTGCAACCTTTGGCGCAGCCAGGTGGTGAAGGTGACGAGCGCGCCAAACGCGCAGGCGGTGAACTACAACTCCAGCGTGGACCGCATCATCAACAGCGCCGGCGTTGGGGCGGGCGGCGCCGCGCTGGCTATCAGCGGCAGCACGAAATTTGCCGGCGGCAGCGTGGCCAACGATCAGCTTTATGCGGCCTACAAAACCGCGCCTCTGTTTGCGGTCTTCGACCAGAGCGGCAATGCGCTGGCGCTGCCGCTGGACCTGACCACCAATCCCGCCACCCTGGCCCAGGTGCGCGCCGTGACCATCACCCTCAATGTTCTGGCCAGCGCTTCCGACCCGCAAACGGGAATGACACCGGCCCTGAGCATGAGCGCCAGCGCCCGGCTGAACAACTTTTAGGACAAGCCCATGAGAATGGCGAAAATGCTGAAGCGTTGCACTTTCGGGATGGCGATAGCCCTGTTCACCCTGGGTGGAGTGGGGCGGGCCCAAGACAAATCGCTTGCCGAAGTGGCCAAACAGAAAAGTGGCAAGCCGGCAAGCCGGGTCATCACCAACGAAGACCTGGAGGCATCGCTTCCGCCGGAAGCGACAGCGCCCGCGCCCGTTGCGGATACAGAGCCGTCAACGGCGCGAGAGAAGGATTCCGGTCCGCGCATAACCGTTCCCGGATTGCTGGAGCAGGCTACGCTCGGCCAGGCACGGGCGACGCTGGAAAGCCTTAAGCGTGATGAGCAAGTTCTGCTGCGCCGCTACGCCCAGATCCAGGCGAAGCTGACCAGCGGAACCGACGAGCATTTGCGGAAGCTGTACTCCGATTCTCTGGCGCGGCGCGACCAGACTCTGGCGCGGAAGCGCGCACAGATTGAACAAGTGGAGAAGGCGATTGCAGCCGCCGAGAGCGGCCGCTCTCCCTCGCCGGGGAGCAAACATGAGGAAACCAAACCTGAAAAGTAAAAACCAGGGCGTGGCGCTGCTCGCCTGCCTGCTGGCGCTGATGCTGCTGACTGCGATCGCCTTGGGGCTGATGTACCTGGGCGATGCCGAAAGCCGCACCAACGATAACTTCCGTTCTTCGCAGCAGGCTTATTTCGCCAGCATGGCCGGGCTGCAGAACGTGCGCGAGCGCATGACGCTGGCCAACGTGGCGCCGCATCAAATTGTTCCTCCTACTGCCATGCCGGGCAATGCCAACTCGGTATTCTATGTGCTGAATCCCGCAGGGATTGGTGACACGGTTACGCCCGCTACGGCAGGCAGCAATTACTACGACCAGGAACTGTGCCAGGAAATGGCGGCGCAACACATCAACTGCCCCCTGGCGAGCAGCAACATTGTCACCATAGCGGAAAATGGTCCGCCTTACCTGAACACGGCGGCGGCGCTTCCCTATAAGTGGGTGCGCATCAACCGCAAGGCCAATGCTTCGGACGCGCCCTATTACAACAACGGCAGCACCGGAAACTCCACACTTGCTACGCAGGTATGCTGGAACGGAGTTAGCGAACTGCCGGTTACTCTGCTCCCCGTTACCGACTGCACGTTCTCCGCGGGCAGCGATCCTGCGGGCTGGAGCCCGGTCTACGAACTCACTTCTCTCTCGGTTACGGCGAATGGCTCCTCGCGCCTGCTGCAGATGGAAGTCTCTCAGGACCCGCCGCTGGTTACGCGCGGGGCCGTGGATTCGCAGGACCACGTGGACCTGAACGGCAGCTTGATGGTGAATGGCTGGGATTTCTGCACCTGCACCTGCACCAAGATCAGAGTTAACGGCAAGGACGTCACCACCTGCACCAATCGCGCCGGCCTGGTCTGTGACGGTTCCCACTATGCGATTTACGCTGCCGGCACAGTTGACAACCCTACGCCCTCCGAGACGCTGATTGCCGGCACCTCTCAACCCGTAGTCCAGAATCAGCCGTGGCCCTGGGATATGGACGCGTTAGTTGCCAAGTACCGCGATGCTGCCGGCACTATCAATGCCACCCAGGCGCCATATAACTGGAGCTGTTCAGGAGGCAACTGCGGAACCAGAGCGGGCCAGACTCTGGGCGTGCCACCCAATTTTCCTCCCAGCCCACCGAATAATCCGGCCGGCCCGGCCAACATGAGCCGCCAGGTCACTTATGTGCCCGGCAACGTGCAACTCACGGGAGGCGTGGTGGGGAATGGCGTGCTGGTCATTGATGGCAACCTCGATATCCACGGCGGGATGGAATTTTATGGCTTGATTCTTGTGCGCGGCGTCATTTCATTTACCGGCGGCGGCTCGAGCGGAGTGAATATTTACGGCGCGGTCCTGGCCGGCCAGCAATCTTATGTGGATACCACGTTGGGCGGCAGCGCGAATATATATTTCGATTACTGCTCTTTGCCACAGGGAAATCAGAATCAGCCGCCGCGGGTGCTGAGCTTTCGTGAGCAGCTCCTGTAAACGAGGTGGGTTGAGGAAAACAAATTGGAACCCGCTGCTCTCAGCGGTGGTAAACTAACCAAGCTGGGGGCTGATTCCCGGCCGCTTCCGCTCTGGAGTGGCAGGAATGGCAGTTTCCTGGCGAGGGCCCCCATATTTCAGGATCTGACCCTGCGAGGGCGCGCATGCCCGTCCTGATTATCGTCCTTTCGGCGTACCTGTTTTTCTTCGCGGTAATCGCCCTGATCGCGATCGCGGAGTACGCGGACCGGCGCGAGCGCCGCCATATCGCCGAACGCGGAAACAGCCCTGTGGTGTCTCTGGCGGGCATGAGCGCAGCCCAGGCCTCCGACCCTTACTACGCCGGCTTCTGGCAGGCGCAGGTGCCGGGACTGCGGCTGATCCACGACGCCGGCCACTCCGGCACCTACATCCGCAACTTGCGTTCCTGCTTTGTGGCTGTCTGCCGCCGCTTTCCCGAGATTTATGAAGGGCACACGATGGAGCAGTGGGTGCGCTTCCTGCAGCAGGAGCAATTGGTGTTCTGCAGCGGGGAGAAGGTGAGGATCACGCCCCAGGGCAGCGATTTTTTGCGCGTTCAGATCACCCGCAGCGCCACCGTTCACCGCTAGCATCGTTGTCGCCTTAGCCAAGCATGCAGGGTTTTGAAGAGGTCGAGCATACGGCTGACTGGGCGTTTCGCGCCCGGGGCGCGGACTTGCAACAGCTGTTCGACGGCGCCGCCCGCGCCATGTTTGACCTGCAGTCTCGCGATGCGTTCGCAGGGGCTGATGCTGTTGAGCGTGAGGTGGAGGTGCAGGGTT
>DASSQB010000087.1:0-3034 GCA_035702725.1 Terriglobales bacterium
GGCGTAGTTGCGCAGTGCTTTCCGGCCGACCGAGGCGGCCCGAGCAGCTCCCACTCTTGCCGCGGAGCCAGTTCCCGCTGCCCATGCGCAGCTTAAGCCTGCTACCGCCAACACCGCGAATTGCGCCGCCGCAATTCGAAATACCGAAGAGCCCACTTTCGAAGCCCACTTCAATTCCACACATTCCTCCGCACGCAGCGAGATTTCCAGGGAAAATCCGAGCACGCGCTCCCGCAGACAAGCGCAGGCGTGAAGCCGGTAAACCTGTCAACCGATGGGGAGAAGCCTTTGATACTTATCATCCGGCAGCTACAACGGTCAAGGGCAGGAACTGATGTGACGGCGTGGCATCGAACCCCGATTTTCTTTATGTAAACCCCACGGGAACCCCTTTGGGACACCCCAGGGTTGGAGCCGCTTGCCACCGGTTCCCGGGTTCGACCGGGCAGACTGACGTGAGGCGGATGGCGAAGGTCATTTTGCGAAAAAAGCTGCAACTCCTTTCACTGCGGCAGGGTCTGACACGGCTTTCCCGGGGCCGGCTGGCGCTATGCCACTGAGTTACAGGGCTTCCGGCAGACCGCCAATGGAAAGGCAATTGCATTCCCGGGGCAACAAGGAGCGTACCATGGCGGCAGCCGTGCGAGTGTTTATCCCGCGGAACCTGATTCCCCTGCAACAGGCCGTACTGTGTGCCAATTGCGAGGTGGTTAGCGACAGCAAGAATGGACGTTGTATCGTCTGCGGCAGCCCTTCGTTGCTGAATCTGGCCCGCGTGCTGGACGGGTCGAACCGGACGGCGCAAAGAGTGAGGGCGTGGGCGCGCCGGGCGAGGGCGGCTGCCTGTAACAGCGCCTCTAACCGCGGGTAATCAGCCAAGTTCGCGGCGCTGTTTGCCCTTGCATTCAAGTGGCAAGGTCTAGTAAGTGTGGCAGTTGCGGGTGAAGCTCTGCTCCTTGAGCGGCCCCCTACGGGTGCGAGTTGTCGGTGGCTTTCGAACCAGGGATTGGTAGCTGAAGTTGGCGGAAACCGGCCCAGAATGCTGTTAGGACGACCAATAACCATGACTCAAGCCATTCCCGAACGCCGCGCCATGCGGCGCTTCGACATGCGATTGCCGGCGGCTGTGCGGATGGCCAGTAATGATGGAGCCGAAATAACAACCGAAACCGACAACGTCAGCGCCCGCGGCGTGTTCTTCCACCTTCCGCGAGCCCTGCAGTTGGGCGACCGGCTGGCGGTGACCCTGACCTTTCCGCCGCACGTGACCCTGACGGAGAAGGTGCGGGTGCGCTTTGACGCGCGCGTGATCCGGGTGGAGCCGCAGAAAATGTTCGGGGCGCCGGTGGGAATCGCCGCGACTATTGAAGCCTACGAGTTTCTCCGCAATTATTCTCTGGAAGACCTGGAACAGAGCACAGAGCCGGAACGGAACCGTCAGTGAGCACGTTCGACATTGTAGTGCTGGTGTTGTTCGCGGTAATAGCGGCGGTGGGCGTGGGCTCGCATCCGCGCGGCAACGTTACTGCCTCGGACTGGCTGAGCAAAATCGGCCTTATTGGCGCCGCGTTGTGGCTCTGCTGGATCTTCTTTCGCCCCGGCGGAGAGAGCATCCACAACGTGTTCCAGGTGTTCAAGGATTTCTTCACTCAATAAAAACTCACACCAACTGGTCCTGGATTATCAGGTGGCCGCACTAAGGCGCAACAGAGGCTAGGCTACCAACCTATAGCGTGTGTCAAATGCCGCACAGATTGTCTATCAGCGGTGGAAGGACTCGCCTGCATGAATCCGCGGCCGCTGAATCTGACTTATTTCTTGCGCAGGTCCTGCATTTCGTCGCGCAGGCGGCGGTAACGGCGGCTGAGGAAGGCCAGGTAGGTGATGTGGATCAGCCAGGTGGCGGCGTAGGCGGCATAGAGGAACTTCATCGCGGGGACCTCGCGTCGGGTTGCAGCAGAGCTTCCAGCGCCTGAGTTTCTTCAAAATCCTGGCGGGCGCGCTCCAGGCGGAAGCGCAGCCATACCACCAGGGCGGCAAAGCAAAAGAACGCCGCCATGTTCATGAGCAGAGCATAGGTCATGCGCGGGTCGGCGCCCGAACCGGGCCCGCCAAAATAAACCGGCTGCGGGTGCTGGGTGCGGAACAGGCGATTCGCCATGTAGACGAAGGGCACGTCGAGGAAGCCGAACACCGCCAGCACGGCGGCAATCACCGGAGTCTGGCCGCTGGTGGAGTAGCGGCGCAGGATCAGGTAACTGATGTAAATCAACCACAGCAGCAGGGTGCTGGTGAGGCGCGCGTCCCAGGTCCACCAGATGCCCCACACCGGACGCGCCCACAGCGGGCCGGTAACCAGCACGACGGTGCAGAAAACCACCCCCACTTCAGCGGTGCTCACAGCCAGCGCATCGACCTTTGGATTGCGCCGCGCCAGGTAGATGATGGACACAACAAAGTTGATCAGAAACAGCGTGAAGGCGGTCACCGCCGAAGGCACGTGGTAGTAGAAAATGCGCTGCACTTCGCCCATGGTCTGCTCCGTGGGCGCGGCCACCATGCCTTCGTACAGGGCGTAGGTCAGCAGGCCAAGGGTGAGCAGGGCGAGGATTACAAAGGTACGTCTCATTCGGCGTGCAGTACCGTTTCAAATAGGAGCAGGCACACAGTAGTAAACACCACATCGTAGACCACAAGCAATACCACCCAGAAACGCGCGGAGCCTTCACCGGTGAGGATGACGGTGGTGGCGGAAACCATAGCCAGTAATGCGGGAATGGAAATGGGAAACAAAATAAGCGGCAGCATGACTTCGCGGCTGCGGGTGCGAATGGACATAGCGGCAAAAAACGTTCCATTGGCCACCAGCGCCCAGGTGGCGAGCACGGCCACAACCACCAACTCATACGCCGGCCCAATTGAGCGCAGGTTATAGAACACCATGAACAGCGGCGCCATCAGCGCCTCCAGCACGGCGACAAAAATGAAGTTGCCCACCGCCTTGGAGATGAACAGCGCATTGGCCGGCGCGGGC